>NZ_JAOVYZ010000020.1 GCF_026413145.1 Limosilactobacillus kribbianus
CAAATATTAGTGATAACTGAAATTCTCGAGGGGAGTTGAGAATATGGTTTCGAAAAATAACACATATTTGAGGGAAGTTATGCACTCGCACCGGGTGCCGCACTATGGCTTGCGGAAACTGGGGATTGGCGTAACTTCCGTTTTATTAGGGACGACCTTGTACTTTGGCGCCAACACGCCGGTCGCTAACGCTGATCAGGTGAATACTAATAATGCGAATAGCGATCAGACCAATCAGGTGACGCCAGCGAATAGCGCGGAGACGGAAAGTGCCGTCCCGTTGCGGGCCACGGCAACGAGTTCGGCGGCCCCGCAATCGGCAAGTGCAAGCTCACAAGCAGATTCGAGCAGCACTGCTCAGCCAGTGGCTTCGAGTTCCCCGACCCAGAGCAGTGCTGCGGCCTCAAGCGCACCGACTTCCACGGCAACACCGGGTTCGGCCACCACTGCAGAACCGAGTGACGCCTCGGCCCAAAGCTCGGCGAACGCGGATTCTGCGCCGACGCCAAGCGACTCTAGTGCTGCGAGCCAGTCGAATCAACCGACATCAACTGCTAGCTCAACCTTTAAGGATGGACAAATAGTAACTTCAAATGAAATATATCAGTCTTTCAAAATTGGTGAGGAACCAGATGCTGCAATGGTTATGAGTGTTGATGGAAAGACAATACAAAATCCAACCTCTGCTAAAAACTATGATTATAAGGCGGGAATGCCATTTAGGTACCTAACATCGTCAGGAAGTCTAACATCAAGTAGTGTTGTTAGGATTACTTATAATAATTTGACACATACATCTTATAATGGCAAATCAATTAAAAGTGCTGTCTATACTTTTAGTCATTTTATTACCCCAACTGATAATATTCCTATTTCTTTGCAAGTTTATAATAATCCCTTTATTGGCTTTTGGTATCATGCTAAGCAATTACAAGTGTCATTGCAATTTTTCTATGATAGTCAGCAAAAAGATCCAGTAGAATTTAATGATAAAGTTGCTCAATCATACTTGGTTTTAGGTTCGTTGAATTGGGGCATAGTAAATAATGACAGAGAATCTGCTCGACTAATTAGTAATGGTATTTCAGTGAACCTGGCTGGTAGTACAATTACATTTCATAAAGATGGCTGGCTTCACGCTGATCAAGAAAATGAAGGAATTAAGTGGCTAGATCCTAATACAGGTAAAATCAGAACAGACAATTGGGATTATGCAGTAGAAGGGACATATGTTGGTGCTGGCGTTGTGGAATTCAAAACTAGTAATCCTATTCTTGAATTCGCGTCAAGTGCAAATAATGCTTGGGCTATAATTAATACTAATATTCCTGAAACTACAACAATAAATAGTAAAATTACCAAAACAGTCACCGAAACCATCCATTACCAATACAAGGATGGTACCAAGGCCCACGATGACGTTGTCAAGACAGAAACAGTCCCACAGACGGGGTACTTTGACGCCAAAACGGGAAAGACCGTCTGGCTCGATTGGTCGCAGGTTCCGGTTAACTTCCCGTCAGTAACAAGCCCGACCATCAGCGGTTACACTCCAAGTAAGACGGTGGTTGGTCCCGACCAGACAACCGCGGATACCAATCTTGACAAGACAGTGATCTACACCCCAGATGTTCAGAAGCTGGAGGTCAAGTACATTGATGATACTACTGGCGCAACCCTGCGCGACGATCAGCTTCAAGACATCTCGGGTACGAAGACCAGCTATGCCACGACAGACCAAATCAACAATTTTGAAAAGCAACATTATCTCTTGGTTTCCGATTCGACTTTAGGGAAAACACTGACTTTTGATAACGACTCGACAAAGAATCAATACTACGAAGTCCACTTCAAGCACGACACGCAACCAACCACGCAAACGGCCACGGTGACCCGGACCATCAATTACGTGGATCAAAACAAGCAACAGCTGAGTAAGCCGGTTACGGAACAAACCACGCTGACTGGCACCGGGACAATCGATCTGGTCACCGGGCAATTGGTCAAGCCACTGACTTGGGCGGGAGAAACGACCTTAAATGGTCAGAAGTCACCAGTGATCAATGGTTACCACTTAGTCGGCGTTGACCGGGATAGTAAGGACAACCAGAACGTTGATCCGGTCACAGTCAACCACGAGACCGATTCCTACAACGTTTACGTGACCTACGAGCCAAACGGCAAGATCATTCCGGTTGACCAAAACAACCAGCCAATTCCGAACGTGGATCAGCCGCAATATCCGACTGATCCGCAAGACCCAACCAAGGTCACGCCGAACGAAAAAGTACCATCGATTCCGGGTTACACTCCGGCCACGCCAACGGTGACGCCAAGTGATCCGGGCAAGGACACGCCAGTTCTCTACACCCAGAGCCAGGCTGCTGAGGTAGTCTATGTTGACCAGGACGACAATAATGCTCAACTGGCAACTTCTGGGACGCTAACGGGTCCATCCGGGAGCGTAATCAATTACGACAAGCAGAACCAGGCGGAGATCACGAAACTGGAGAACCAGGGCTACAAGCTGATTAATAACGGCTTCCCAGCTGACGCGGTTTACGACACTGACAGCACGAAGACCCAGCGCTTTGTAGTTGTCATGGGCCATGATACCACCACGGTAACCCCAACCACACCGGGCACCCCTGGTCAACCAATCAACCCGAATGATCCAAACGGCCCGAAGTACCCAGCTGGGACCGATAAAGCCGGCTTAACGGCCACGAGTACCCAGACGGTTCACTACGTCGGGGCCGGTGACCAAACACCAAAGGATAACGTGACGACACTAAACTTCACCCGGACGAAGACGATTGATAAAGTGACGGGGAAGGTAGTCGACAGCACGGATTGGACGCCAAGCACCCAGAACTTCCAGGTTATCGGCACGCCGCAGATCAAGGGCTACACCCCAGATTACCAATACGTCGGTGGTGACGCGGTTGGACCGAACTCAACGAAGAACTACACGGTTACCTACACTAAAGACACCACGCCAACAGTCAACGATCAGCACGCCCAGGTTCGGTACCTGGATCAGGACAATGGTAACAGCGAAATTGCCGGAACCAATTCTGGTGACTTAACGGGTAAACCAGGAACGGCCATTAATTACAGCACGGCCGACACGCTAACGAAGCTGACAAAGCAGGGCTATGTCCTGGTTAACAATGGCTTTGACTATGGTGGCCAGGTCGAATACTTCGATAACAATGACAGCACCAACCAGGTCTTCATTGTGACCTTAAAGCACGGCACGCAGGATATTACGCCGTCGACCCCAGGCGATCCTGGTCAGCCGATCAACCCGAGCGACCCGCAGAGCCCGAAGTACCCAAGCGGTACCGATAAGCAGAGTTTAATTGCCCATGGTACCCAGACAGTTCACTACGTTGGGGCCGGCGATCAGACGCCAAAGGACAGCGTTACGACGGTTGACTTTGGTCATGATCTGGTGCTTGATAAGGTGACAGGTCAGATTGTTCAGGATAACGGTTGGAAGCCGTTGACGCAGAACTATCAAGTCATTGATACCCCAGTGATTGATGGCTACACGCCTGACCACCAATACGTCGGTGGCGGCACGGTCTCTGTTGAGAATCCAAACCGGGTTTACACGGTTACCTATACAAAGAACGGTCAAGGCAGCCAGCCAAGCCAGGGTTCGCAGAGTCAAGGCAGCCAAACTAGTGAGGGCTCGCAAGGTAGTCAGCCAAGTCAAGGTTCGCAGAGTCAGGGCAGTCAAACGAGTGAAGGCTCACAAGGTAGCCAGCCAAGTCAAGGCTCGCAGAGTCAAGGTAGCCAAACGAGCGAAGGTTCGCAAGGTAGTCAACCAAGTCAAGGATCTCAAAGCCAGGGCAGCCAGACCAGTGAAGGCTCACAAGGTAGCCAGCCAAGTCAAGGCTCGCAAAGCCAAGGCAGCCAACCGAGCGAAGGCTCGCAAGGTAGTCAGCCAAGTCAGGGCTCGCAGAGTCAAGGTAGCCAACCGGGCGAAGGTTCGCAAGGTAGTCAGCCAAGCCAAGGATCTCAGAGCCAGGGCAGCCAAACCAGCGAGGGTTCGCAAGGTAGTCAGCCAAGTCAAGGCTCGCAGAGTCAAGGCAGCCAAACTAGTGAAGGTTCACAAGGTAGTCAACCAAGCCAAGGATCTCAGAGCCAGGGCAGCCAAACCAGCGAGGGTTCGCAAGGTAGTCAGCCAAGCCAAGGATCTCAAAGCCAAGGCAGCCAAACGAGTGAAGGCTCCCAAGGTAGTCAACCAAGTCAAGGCTCACAGAGTCAGGGCAGCCAACCGAGCGAAGGTTCGCAAGGCAGCCAGCCAAGTCAAGGCTCACAGAGTCAGGGCAGCCAACCGAGCGAAGGTTCGCAAGGTAGCCAGCCAAGTCAAGGCTTGCAGAGTCAGGGCAGCCAACCGAGCGAAGGTTCGCAAGGTAGTCAGCCAAGCCAAGGATCTCAGAGCCAGGGCAGCCAGACCAGTGAAGGTTCACAAGGTAGTCAACCAAGCCAGGGTTCGCAGAGTCAGGGCAGCCAACCGAGTGAAGGCTCACAAGGCAGTCAACCAAGCCAGGGTTCACAGAGTCAAGGCAGCCAAACTAGTGAGGGCTCGCAAGGCAGTCAGCCGAGTCAAGGCTCCCAGAGCCAAGGTAGTCAGGGTTCAGAAAATCAAGGTAGCCAAAGCTCACAAACTCCAGCTACTGACACCGAAAAGGTAGTTATCAAGTACGTTGACCCAGACGGTAACCCAATCACAACCGACACAGTTACTGGCAAGGGCGGTCAGCCAATTAACTACGACCAAACCAAGACAATTACCGAGCTGGAGAACAAGGGTTACGATGTTACGACTATTACCAACCCAACGACTGGCCAGAACTTTGATAACAACCCATCCGTTGACCAAACTTACACCGTCACGGTTAAACACGGCACGGCTCAACTTGGTCCGAATGATCCACATGAATCTGGTACACCAATTAACCCGAACGATCCAAACAGTCCTAAGTGGCCTGCTAAGGATATCTACAGCAAGGATTACACCTACACGGTTCACTTTGTTGGGCCAAACGGTGAAACCTTAACCGGCGATAATGTTCAAACCTCAACTTGGACGCGGACCGTCACCGTAGACAAGGTTACTGGAAAAGTCATCAGTGGTACGGACTGGACACCGAGCCAGAAGAAGTACAGCGATGTCCAAGTACCAGTCGTCGATGGTTACTACACCACCCAGAAGACGATCACCGGCCAACCAACGGTTCAAAAGAACATCTCGACGACCGTTTCCTACCAGAAGTTAGGTCAGATTGTTCCAGTTGACCAAAATGGCAAGCAAATTGGTACTGGCCAAACTTATCAGAATGATCCAAATGATCCAACCAAGGTGAAAACGAACCAGACCGTTCCGAGTGTTGATGGCTACACGCCAACAACCAGCACGGTTACGCCAACCACTCCTGGCGAGGACACGACGGTCACCTACACGAAGAATACTACTGGTGATACCGGTTCGACGACTAGCAACGGTAATACCGCAAATACTGGTCAGAACAGTAATGGTGGTCAAAGCACTAGCGGTACTGCAAATGGTTCATCAACCACTAATGGTGGGCAAAACAGTGGTACTACCAGCCCGAACTACAACGCCGAGCAAGGTACCAACAATGGCATTACTAATGGTAATGGCACCTACAGCGGCAATACTGCTGGCAACGGTCAATTGAACACTGGGACTGGCATAACCGGTCAGACTGGTAACGGTGGCGGTTACGCTGGAACTATTACTAACGGGTTACAAGGTCAAGTCGTAAGCGCGGTCAGCGGCACTAGCAACGCTGCTTCCAATGGCGGTAACACCATCACGCTGCCACAGACCGGCAACGATACCGACACCAGCGCTATCCTGGCGGCTGCCGGAATTGAGTTAGCCGGTGCACTTGGCCTCGCTGGGCTCGCCGCCAAGAAGAAACGTGAGAACTAAACAATTGCATTGCTCGTAGCAGAGTCTGCTTAGAAGTAAGTAACCTCCCCAAATTTATTTACTTTTACTTTGTAACCAGGTGGACGGCTGCGAGCGATGAAGGGGCACCGACATCTCTGGATGAGCGGTGCTCTTTTTTAGCCCAAAAACGCGCCGTGGACAGTTTTGTTTGTCCACGACGCGTTTCTTTGATGGATTGGTATGCTCGTTTTTATTTTCCGGTTTGAAAAGGAAACGTCTTTTACTATTTCGTTGCCTTGTTCAATCGGTTGACAATCTCTTGGATCCGGTCGAGACGCGGCCGGGCCTTAAACTGCCACTTGGCAATGTCTTTACTGACTGCATCCGCAAAGCCCTTGGCCTCATTAATTGCACCTTGCAAGCCGTGTACAGCGGCTTGCAGATCTTTTAGCTGACTTCTGAATTCTTGAACTTCATCCAGGGCTGCCTTGAATTTGTCTTTAATCATTATCATCATCCATGTGATCGATGATTGATTGCTGGATTTGCTTGTACTTAGCTTCGTCGTACTTGCCGGAGTTGTCTTTGAAAATCATCTTGAAGTCGTCCTGGTCGGAGTAACGAGGGATCAGGTGAATGTGGGAGTGGAAGACGGACTGGTAGGCCACCTTACCGTTGTTGTTGATCACATTCATCCCCTTGATTGCCGGGTTAGAAGCCTTGACGGCCCGGGCAATCTTCGGCAGGCGGGAGAAGACTTCAGCAGCAAGCTTTTCATCATAGGCGAAAAGGTCTGGAACGTGCTTCTTCGGAACGACCAGGGTGTGACCCGGGGTGCCTTGAGAGATGTCTAGGAAGGCCTTGACAACATCGTCCTCGTAAACCGTGTAGCTCGGAATCTCACCGGAAACAATTTTACAAAAGATACAATCAGTCATTGTATCCCCTCCTTTGTCAGAAATTACCTCTAGTATAACTTATAATGGCCTTTTCTTCACCGCTGGGGGTCTGATCTGGTATGGTATAATTAAATGTCGAAATCAAGGAAGAAAAGAAGGAAAGATCATGGCACTTGAAATCAAAAATTTGGTCGGGGGCTATTCCCAGATCCCGGTGCTAAAAGACGTCACTCTCGACGTTCAGCCCGGTGAACTGGTCGGCCTGATCGGTTTAAACGGGGCCGGAAAGTCGACGACCTTAAATCACGTCATTGGGATCCTGCGGCCGTTTTCCGGTTCAATCACCCTCAACGGCCTCAGCCTGGCAACTAATCCAGAAGAGTACAAGCAGCAAATTGCCTATGTGCCTGAGACGCCAATTCTCTATGATGAATTGACCCTGCGCGAGCACCTGGAACTGACGATGACCGCTTACGGGTTAGATCCTCAAGTGGCCTGGAAGCGGGCCCACCGGCTGCTAAAGATTTTTCGACTGGACAATAAGCTAGACTGGTTCCCGGCCAACTTCTCCAAGGGGATGAAGCAGAAGGTGATGATTTGTTGCGCCTTTATGACCGACGCCAAGCTCCTGATCGTCGATGAGCCCTTCTATGGTCTGGATCCGCTGGCTGTTCATGACCTGCTGGACCTGATTGAGGAGAAAAAGAAGGCGGGCGTGGCGGTATTGATGTCGACGCACGTCCTGGACACGGCCCAGAAATACTGTGATCGCTTTGTCCTCCTGGCCGCGGGGAAGGTCCGGGCGCACGGAACCCTGGATGAACTGCGGAAGCTCGGCGACCGGCCGGACGAATCCTTGGACGAAATCTATCTGCACCTGGCAAGGGATGATCAAAATGAATAAGTTATTTGCGCAACGCCGCCAGCGCCATTTCATGCTGCTTCTGAAATACTGGCGTCTGGTTTTTAATGATCATTTCGTGATTGCCCTCTTCTTCCTGTTTGGAGCGCTGGCCTATGGCTACTCGCAGTGGCTGCCCCAGCTCGGCCCCAATCTTTGGTGGAGTCGTTGGCTGCTGGTAGCCTGGTTTACCGTCCTGGCTCAGCTTGGACGGTTAGCGACCCTGCTGGAACGGCCCGATCCGGTCTTCTTGCTGCCCCAGGTCAAAAACATGCAGATCTACATGCGTCAGGCCGGAACATATAGCCTGATCCTGGCTCTTTTGATGACGGCAACTGGAACCTTTGTGGCGCTGCCCTTTGCCATGACAACCGAGCGTCTGACGGGGACCAACATTGCCCTGATCTTTTTGACTTTCCTGGTGGTCAAGGCAAGCTGGTTGCGGCTGGCACAGGCAAAGGTTAGCCAGGAGGGACGGCAGCATCTGCGGCTGCTGCGGGCCCTGCAGTGGATTTTGCCACTCTTGGTTGCCCTGGCCTGCTGGCTGATTAATCCATTGGTTGGGCTGATTTTGGCGGTGGTAATTGAGGGGGCGACCTTAACCCGGCGCTTGACGCTGGACTGGCGCCTGGCGGTCAGCGCCGAGGCCGATCGAATGTATAGCATCTACCGCTTCTTCAACCTCTTTACCGACGTGCCAACCGTTCAGGGGAACGTGAAGCGCCGCACCTGGGCTAATGGCCTAATTCGTCGTCTGACAATTGCGGGGCATCCCTGGTCTTACCTGTATGCCCGGGGCTTCATCCGCAACACCGACGTCAGCGGGATCGTGATTCGGCTGACTCTGCTGGCGATGGTGGTCGTCTTCTTAGTGCCAGTCGTCTGGCTAAACAGTGTCCTGGCGGCGCTGTTTATCTACCTGATCGCCACCCAGTTGATGCCGCTCTTTGATCAGTACGACGGGAACGTCTTTACCCACCTTTACCCGGTCAGTTTTGCCCAGCGGCAAGCGGATTTCCAATCTTTGCTGAGCAAGGTAACCATTCTGGTGGCGGCGTTGATTGTTTTGGCCAGTTTAGGATTGCGCCTGAATTGGCTGCAGCTAGGCATTAACCTGGTGATCAGTATCATTGAAGTATTATTGCTGACCCGACTCTACTATCGGGTTCGATTAAAAAAGTTAAGTGAGGAAAATTAATTATGCGTGTTAAACATAAAAAGTGGGCCGATCCGCTGATTGCGGCCCATCCGGAAATGATGGTGACTGAGGCCGCCGAGTGGAAGGGCAAGTGGCAGGAGCGTTTCGCCAAGCCCCAGCCGCTTCACCTCGAGGTTGGTATGGGCAAGGGCCAGTTCATCATTGGAATGGCCAAGGCCCACCCCGAATGCAACTTCATCGGTCTGGAAATTCAGCGGACCGTGGCCGCCATTGCCCTCAAGAAGGCCCTTGAGGAGGAAGACCTGCCGAACCTGCAACTGATCTGCGGGGATGGCGAGGACCTCGACACCTTCTTTGAGCCCCACGAAATCGATCGGATGTACCTGAACTTCTCCGACCCATGGCCGAAGAAGCGCCATGCCAAGCGGCGCCTGACCTACAAGACTTTCCTGGCCAACTACCAAGAAATCTTAAAGGACCAGGGGGCAATTGAACTCAAGACCGATAACATGGGCTTCTTTGAGTTCTCCCTGCAGAGCATGAACAACTACGGGATGCATTTCGACGGCGTCTGGCTTGACCTACACAACAGTGCGGAGGCCGAGCACAACGTCGAGACGGAATACGAGCAGAAGTTTGCGGCTAAGGGTCAGCCAATTTACAAGCTGACCGCCCATTTTGAATAAGAATCAGCCAGTCTTCGACAAGAGTATCGGGGACTGGTTTTGTTTATGATAAAATAAGGATAAATTTGATTTTTTGGGGGAACGATGATGAATAAGCAAGGACCCAAATGGCTGACTAAGCTGCTGGTTGCCCTGGCGGCCGTGGGATTCGGCCTGCAGGCACCACTAGCGAACCAGGCCAGCCCCAATGCCACACCAATCGTGGCCCAGGCGGCTAAGCACCACCGCCACCGTTCGCAGACGGATGCGCAGCTGGCCCAGCTGGACTACCAAGGTTCACAGATCATTGACGTCAACAATGGCCAGCCGACCTTTAGTCAAAAGGACCTGGACACGAGCCATGGTGCCTGGCAAAAGTATGGCAGCTTGGATTCGCTGAACCGGGCCACCAGTGCCAACGCTCTTTTGAACAAGTCACTGATGCCAACGACCGAGCGGGAACCGCTGACGATTAACCCGACCGGCTGGCATAACAAGCGGATTGCCAGTGGCTACCTCTATAACCGGTCGCACCTGATTGGCTACCAGCTGACCGGGCAGAACAACAATTGGAAGAACCTGATTACCGGGACCCGGTCGCTGAACGATCCGTCGATGACCCGTTATGAAGATGTGGTCGCCGACTACCTTAAGGCCAACCCGCAGGCTTACGTCCGCTACCAGGTGACACCGGTCTTTCGGGGGAACGAACGGCTGGCCCGCGGCGTGCACATGCAAGCCCAGTCGGTGGGGTCAAATGCGATCAGCTACAACGTTTACATCTTTAACGTCCAGGACGGGGTTAAGCTCAATTACCAGGACGGGACGTCAAAGGTCACTAAGAGCGCCCGTACCACCCAGCAGAAGGCCAGTCCTGCCGTTGCAAATCAATCCGCTTCGACCAGTTCAGCTAGCACGCAGAATAATCAAGAAACGGTCTACATTACGGCCACCGGTCATCGCTATCACTTCGATCCAAACTGCCGGGGCCTCTCAAATGCCAAAAGCGTGACCTCAATCCCGCTCTCCCAGGCCCAAGCGGAGGGTTACACCAAGTGCGGATTCGAGTGACAATCTGAACAGTAAAAAAGCCAAGCACTTCAGTTACGAAATGCTTGGCTTTTTGATTAGTCTTCAATGCGCTTGAGTTCCAGCAGGCTACCCGTGTAGGCGTCGGCGAGGAAATCATAATTGACGAGCTCGTCGTTCTCGCGGCGGGTCAAGCCACCGCGGTAGGCATCGGTTTTGACGGCAAAGCGCTGGAAGGGTACCGCGTGGTGGTCGATCCAGCTACCGGTGATTCGTCCTTCGCGCGCAAATTCAGCGCGCACCATCCGGAGAATCCGGCCTGCCGACATGCGTCGGGTCCCAAAGAGCTTCCCGGCGATAAAGCCAACCACCCCAGAAGCTCCCAAGGTCAGGGGGATTATCCAGGGGTTGGCAGATGGATTTGAATCGTTCATTGATTAAATTACTTCTTTCATATACGTATTTGGCGATTGGGTAATTTAAGACGACATCCGTATTTTACCATATTCCAAATTCGAACGCCAAACTGCTTACTTTTAATAAGAACCATGTTATAATAATAAAAAACTAAAAGATGGAGGCTTCGAGATGGAAGAGTTACCAGTAATGAATGAAGAACAGCTGCAAGGAAAAATCCAGAAGGGTAAGTATGTGCTCTTCTTTAGTGCTGACTGGTGCCCGGACTGCCACTTCATCGCACCGGCAATGCCTGAGATTGAGCAGGACTTTAGTGATTACACCTTTATCCACGTCGACCGTGACCAAAATCTCGACTTGGCTGCGCAACTAAACATTTTCGGAATTCCGAGCTTCGTTGCCTATGAGGATGGCAAGGAAATCGGTCGCCTGGTGAACAAGGATCGTAAGACCAAGCAACAAGTGGAAGACTTTTTAAGCAATTTGAAGTAAAATAGGATGACGGTAAGGGGCCGTCATTTTTTTGTTGACGGTTCGTGAAATAAAATGTGGAAAGGAACATTCGATGTTAATTTCAAGTTACAATCCTAAGGAAATGGGCGACATCCTCGTTGTCATTACCGCACCTGACAGTAGCGAGGGCCAAACGACGACAGTCAAGGACGGCATCGCCCAGGTCAAGAGTGCCAAAGACGGCCAGCTGCTCGGCTACAACTTTATGGCCGCCAGCACTATCCTGCCTGAATTAAAGGACGAAAACGGTCAGGTCTTCTTAAATGCGGACCAGGTCGCCAAGTTAAACGCCAAGCTGACTGCAGCTGGCTTTTACCAGAAACTGACTGCTGATTCAACACCAAAATTTGTGGTCGGTTACGTAGAAGAGTTAAAGGACCACCCCAAGTCTGACCATCTGAAGATCACCCAGACCCGGATCAGTAAGGACCAGACCGTGCAAATTGTCTGCGGTTCACCAAATGTCAAGGAGGGCATCAAGGTCGTTGTTGCCCGGCCCGGTGCAATGATGCCCGACGGCAAGATCATTTGGCCCGGTGCCCTGATGGGGGTTGAAAGTGACGGAATGCTCTGTGGCTTCCGCGAGCTGCGTTTAAAGAACGCTCCAGACGAAAAGGGCCTCTGGATTATTCCAGACGACTGGCAAGAAGTCGGTGAACCGGTTGACTTTCAGCGGGCTGACACCTTCTTTCCGGCAAAATAGTTAATTCTTGGCGAAAGCTATTGCCAAAATATTAGAATGCTTTATTATTTATTGAGGGGTCGGATTCCGGCCCCTCAATAAGCATTAAATGAACAAATAGACATGTTGAAAGGAAACTGGATTGATGGAGAAGAAGACATACTATTTTGTCGGCATCAAGGGAACCGGGATGGCTTCCCTTGCACGGATTTTGCATGACAAGGGCAACGTTGTTTTGGGATCAGATATTGAAAAGGAGACCTTCACCCAGGGCCCATTGCTGAAGGTGGGAATTAAGATTCTGCCGTTTGATCCTGCCAACATTCAGCCGGGGATGACGATCATCCAGGGGAATGCCTTTGGCGACGACCATCCAGAAATCAAGCGCGCACACGAATTAGGCCTGACAATCATGTCCTATCCGGAAGCGGTTGAGCACGAGGTTACCAGTCACACCAGTATTGGGATTGCCGGTGCCCACGGTAAGACTAGTACGACCGCTCTGCTGGCCCATGTCCTAGATGCTGTGGAGCCGACCAGCTACCTGATCGGTGACGGGGTCGGCAAGGGTGATGCTAAGGATCGCTTTTTCGTCTTCGAGGCCGATGAATACCGGGATCACTTCCTGGCCTACCATCCAGACTACGCCATTATGACCAACATTGACTTTGACCACCCGGACTACTTCAAGGACATTGACGATGTTCGGCAATCCTTTGAAACCTACGGCAAGCAGGTCAAGAAGGCCATCTTTGCCTGGGGTGACGACGAAAACCTACACAAGCTCAACGTTGATGTGCCAATCTACTACTATGGGACCGACGATCAGGATGACTTCCGGGCAGAAAATATTCAGCGGACGCCAGCGGGTTCGACCTACGACGCCTATTTCCGGGACCAAAAGCTGGGCACCTTCACTATCCACCTCTATGGTGAGCACAGTGTCTTAAACAGCCTGGCAGTTCTGGCCGTGGCCTACATGGAACACATCGACATGGCCGATATCAAGCGTGAGCTGGCGAACTTCACCGGTGTCAAGCGGCGTTTCAGTGAAACCGACGTAGCCGATGACAAGCTGATCGATGACTATGCCCACCACCCGAGCGAAATCAAGGCTACGATCGACGCTGCCCGGCAGAAGTACCCGGACAAGCAAATCATCGCCGTCTTCCAGCCGCACACCTACTCTCGCTTGGCGGCCTACATCGATGGCTTTGCCGCTTCCCTGAGTCGGGCCGACAAGGTCTATGTAACCCCAATCTTTGGTTCTATCCGAGAAAACAAGGGGGACATCTCCAGTGCAGACTTGGAAGCCAAGATTCCGCACAGTGAGGGGATCGACATGGACTCGATGGATAAGCTGGCCCAGTACCACGATGCCGTCTTTATCTTCATGGGTGCCGGCGATATCGAAAAGTACGAGGATAAGTATAAAGAAATTGTTAATAAGTAAATAATTGAGATAAAAATGGTAGTGTTCGCTGCCATTTTTATGTTATGGTGGAAAACACGAATAATAAGTAACATAGAAGAAAGAGGGAGTATTTGATGAATAACTATTCAGGTGAACCGGGGCGCCGGGTTGTCACCGATGCCTCTGGGTTGAATCGTTTCCTGACCCGGATGTACAGCAACATGGCCCTGGCCGTTTTGGTTTCCGCTTTAAGCGCCTACCTGACCATGACGGTTTTTGCCAGTCAGGTTTTAGGCTTCTTTGGGGCCTATCCGGCGATGGTATGGATTATTTTGCTCTTGCCGATTGCCCTGTCAATGGGAATCACCTTTAGTGCCACTCGCAATCCAGCCGGCGGGTTCGTGATGCTAATGCTGATCTCAATTGTTTACGGGGTTGAATTTGCCTTGATTGCCGGCGTTTATACCGGAACAAACATTGCGGCGGCCTTCGTTTCTTCGGCCGCGGTCTTTGTGACGATGGCCATTTACGGGACGGCGACTAAGCGGGATCTGACGACCTTTGGATCTCACGCCACGGCGGCTCTGGTGGCACTGATGATCGCCTGGATCATCAACATGTTCCTGCAGAGCCCGGCAATTACCTATATTTTCTCCTTCATCGCGGTCATCATCTTCGTTGTTCTGACCGCCTGGGATGCCCAGAAGATGAAGCAGATCTACATCAACTACAGTGATCAAAATTCGATGACGGGACTGGCAATCGTGGGGGCCCTGCAGCTCTACCTCGACTTCGTTAACCTCTTCATCTCGTTCCTGCAGATTTTCGGCATGAGCGATCGCGACTAACTAAAAGATCAAACCAGATTGGGATTCTCCTGATCTGGTTTTTAATTTGCCAGCAGGAAATTAACGCCGGTTGGCAATCTTTGGTACAATTATTTTGAGAAATAGAAGGGCGGGAATTAAATGACGAAACAACTACTATTGATTGATGGTAACAGCATTGTCTTTCGGGCATTCTTTGCCATGCACAGTCAGATCGACAAGTTTACCAACAAGGATGGCCTCCACACCGCGGCCATTTATGGCTTTAAGTTGATGCTGGATCACGTGCTGGCCGAGTTTCAGCCGGACGCGGCCCTGGTGGCCTTCGATGCCGGCAAGGTGACCTTCCGGACGAAGATGTACAAGGACTACAAGGGCGGACGGAACAAAACGCCGAGCGAGCTGACCGAGCAGCTGCCCTATGTTCGCCAGCTGGTTAAGGCATCCGGCCTGCACAGCTACGAGTTGCCAAACTATGAGGCCGATGACATCATCGGAACCTTGGCCAAGCAAGGGGATGAAGCAGGTTACCAGACCCTGATTGTGACCGGGGACCGGGATCTGACCCAGTTGGCCAGCGACCACACCACGGTGGCCGTAACCCACAAGGGCGTAACCGAGACCGAACACTATACGCCGGCGCACGTTCAAGAAAAGTTGGGAATCACGCCACGCCAGATCATTGATATGAAGGCTCTGATGGGGGACAGCTCGGATAATTATCCGGGGGTCACCAAGATCGGGGAAAAGACGGCGATCAAGCTGGTCAAACAGTTCGGGACGGTTGAAAACCTCTACGACCACATTGATGATCTTAAAAAGTCCAAGATGAAGGAACATCTGATTGAGGACGAGCAGATCGCTCGGGAGGACAAGACCCTGGCGACGATTCTACAAGATGCCCCGTTGAAGATCAGTCTGGACGATATTCAGTACCAAGGGCCCCAGACCGAGGAATTGATTGACTTTTACCAGCAGATGGACTTCAAGTCCTTCCTGCAAAAGATGAATGTTACCCCAGAGGATGAGGAAGAGCAGCTCGCACCAATCCACTATCAGGAGCTGACGGCTGATAATCTGGACCTGGTGGGTTCGCTCAAGGCACCGTTAAGCTTTTACCTGGAGATGCCGGACGCTAACTACCATCTCTCGCCCTTTGCCGGGTTTGTAATCGGCGACGGAACCACCTGGCTGACGAGCCGGGATGCGGAACTGCTGAAACAGCCGGCACTGAAAAACTTATTGGAGAATCCCAAAGTCAAAAAGGACGTCTTCAATGCCAAGGGGCAGATTGTTGGCCTACACCGGCTGGGAATCGCGCTTCGGGGGGTCGACTTTGATCTTCTATTGGCCTCCTACCTGCTGAACACCAATGACAACAGCAATGACCTCGGCAAGCTGGCCGCCGAACATGACTACCACAACGTCCAGTCCGATGAGGAGGTTTACGGCAAGGGAGCCAAGCGAGCAATTCCAGATGACGACGAGCTCTTCTTTGCCCATCTTGCCAACAAGGCTCGGGCGATTGCCGAACTGAAGCAGCCGCTCTTTGACCAGTTGAAGGATAATCAACAGCTGCCTCTCTACACCGACATCGAGCTGCCGCTGACCCGGGTCCTGGCCAAAATGGAGATTACCGGGGTGCACGTCGACGCCCAGACCTTGAAAAACATGGGGAGTAAGCTAAAAGAACGCCTGGCCGAGATCGAAAGTCAGATCTATCAGGAAGCCGGCGAGGAATTTAACATCAACTCCACCAAGCAGCTCGGCCACATCCTCTTTGAAAAGCTCAAGCTGCCGGTCATCAAGAAGACCAAGACTGGCTACTCGACGGCCGTAGATGTGCTGGAAAAACTAGCCGACCGGGCACCAATCGTGGCTCAGATCCTGGAGTATCGTCAAATTGCTAAGCTCCAATCGACCTACATCACCGGGCTCTTGAAGGTCATTCACTCGACTGACCAGAAGATCCACACTCGCTACCTGCAGACGCTGACCCAGACCGGCCGGCTTTCGTCCGTGGACCCGAACCTGCAGAATATCCCGGTCCGCTTACCCGAGGGGCGGCAGATTCGGCGGGCATTTGTGCCGAGCCAACCAGGCTGGCAAATCTTCTCCTCCGATTATTCGCAAGTGGAATTGCGGGTACTGGCCCACATCACCGGGGACAAGAACCTTCAAGAGGACTTTAAGAATGGTGAAGACATTCACGCCAGCACGGCTCGGCGGATCTTCCACCTTGCCCCGGACGCCGAAATCGACCATAACATGCGGCGGCGGGCCAAGGCGGTCAACTTCGGAATTGTCTACGGGATCAGTGACTATGGCCTTGCCCAGCGGATTCACGTCAGCCGGGCCCAGGCCCACGAATTTATCCAGAATTACTTCCACGAGTTCCCGGGTGTCAAGGACTACATTAACAACACGATTGAATATGCCAAGGAACACGGCTACGTTGAAACGATCACTCATCGGCGCCGCTACTTGCCGGACATCAACGCCAAGAGCTTCAGTCGGCGGTCCTTTGCCGAACGAACGGCGATGAATACACCAATCCAAGGGAGCGCTGCCGATATCATCAAGATTGCGATGATTCACATGGAAGATGAACTAGAAAAGCGCGGCCTGCAGGCGAAAATGTTGCTGCAGATCCACGATGAACTGGTCTTTGAGGCCCCGAAGGAAGAAATTCCGGTGTTGCAGAAACTGGTCCCGAGCGTTATGGATTCGGCGGTTAAGCTGGATGTGCCGCTCAAGGTGGACAGCAAGTTCGGCGACACCTGGTACGATCTTAAAAAGTAAGGAAGGATAACTTTGCCAGAATTACCAGAAGTAGAGACGGTTCGCCGCGGTCTGCTCAAGATTGCTAAGGGCCGCAAGATTAACGCGATCGATGTTTATTATGGAAAAATCATCACCAACGATGTCGAAGAGTTTCGTCAGGCCCTGATCGGCCAAACAATTGAGGACATCGACCGGCGGGGTAAGTACCTCCTGTTTCGCTTTAGCAACCAACTGACGATGGTTTCCCACCTGCGAATGGAGGGGCAATACTTTAGTCAGTCGGTGGGGGCACCGATCGATAAGCACACTCACGTCGTCTTCCAGTTTACCGACGGGACGGAGCTGTGTTACCACGACACCCGTAAGTTTGGCCGGATGACCCTGGTCAAAACCGGTCAGGAGATGAAAGTCGGGGGACTCAAGACGATCGGCCCCGAACCGACCCCGGAGGATTTTAAGCTCGACTTCTTCAAGGCCGAACTCAAGAAGAGTCGGGGCAAGATCAAGCCCTTCCTGCTCAATCAGCGCCACGTGGCGGGGCTGGGCAACATCTACGTCGACGAGGTGCTTTGGATGAGCAAGATCAATCCGGAGCAGCCGGCCAACACCCTGACCGCTGCCGAGATCTGGTCCCTTCACGATAACATCATCAAGGAACTGGCAATGGCGATCAAGTACAAGGGAACGACGGTACACACTTTCGTTGATGCGATGGGAGATGCCGGGGGCTTCCAAGAACGACTGAACGCCTATGGCCGTGGTGGTGAACAGTGCCCGCGGTGCGGAACCAAGATGGTTAAGATTAAAGTGGCGCAACGGGGGACCACGTTCTGCCCATACTGCCAACCGTTGCGTGAGGTTGGGGAAACAAAAATAGTCGGTCTGACCGGCGGCATTGCGACCGGTAAGTCCACCGTCAGCAGTCTATTGAATCAGGCAGGTTTCCCGATCGTTGATGCCGACCTAGTCACCCGGCAGGTCCAGCGTCCTGGTTCAACGGGTTTGAAACGTTTAGCGGCGGCGTTTGGCCCGCAAATTATTGGAAAGGACGGTCAGCTGGATCGTCAGCAATTGGGACAGTTGGTTTTCAGTGACGCCGCGGCCCGGCGCCAGCTCAATGAGATCATGCAACCCTTGATCCGCAAGGCAATTTGGCAGGCGGTGGATGATTTTCGGCGTACTGGCGTCGCAACCGTGATTCTGGATGTGCCTTTGCTTTTTGAACAGCACTACGATCGTGATTGTGACTACGTGGTCGTCGTCGCAGTTGAACCGGCGACCGAGCTGCAACGTCTGATGGCCCGCAACCACTATTCCAAGAAGATGGCCCAGGCGCGGATTGCGGCTCAAATGCCGTTGGAAAAGAAGATTCAGCGCGCTGATTTGGTGATTGACAACAACGGCAGCTTGGCGGAAACGCGGCGCCAGGTCCATCAATTAGTTGAAGACCTGCGAAACCCGCGGTAAAATATAATATTATCTTACTAAAGGAGGGAAACGCTTTGCGATGCCCACACTGTCATAAAAATGGATCACGCGTCGTCGATAGTCGGCCCAGTGAGGATGGTACTTTTATTCGACGACGGCGCGAATGCATTCACTGCGGTTTTCGCTTCACGACCTTCGAACGCTATGAACAGTCACCGCTCTTGGTGATTAAAAAGGACGGAACCCGGCAGGAATTCAGCCGGCAAAAAATTCTCAATGGAATTGTGCGCTCGGCAGAAAAGCGACCGGTTAGCATGGAACGCCTGACAAAATTAACCGACAAGGTCGAGAAAAAGGTGCGGGGTTTAGGCGAAAATGAGGTTTCCAGCCAAATCATCGGCAAGTTCGTGATGAACGAACTCAAAGATGTTGATGAAATTGCCTATATCCGTTTTGCCAGTGTTTACCGCCAGTTCAAGGATGTTGATGCCTTCATGAGCGAATTGGAAACGATGGTCAAAAACGATCACGAAAAAGGAAAGTAGGGGTAGACGGTGAGCAGCAAACGGGGCTTTGATCCACAGGCAGGCTATTTGGTGACGGGAGCGCTCGACTTTGTCAATTTTAATGAACAGACCTTTGTGGATTTTTATCAACCAATCTTGGGTCCGGTTGCCTTCAGCCTTTTTTATGCCCTGCGCAGTCAAATGATGACTCACCCTACCTTAGCGGATCGCCGCCTTCAATCGGAACTTCTGGTGCAGACCAACGCGGGCCAAACCACGGTCGGCGAAGGTCTTCAACGCCTGGAGAGCAGCGGAATGGTGGTGACCTACCATCGTCACGATGCCCAAGGGGACGTTTATGTTTATGAGCTCCAGGCGACGCTCACCCCCGCTCAGTTTGTGGCTGACAATCTTCTGAGTGTTTTGCTCCTAGAGGAAATTGGTGAGAAGCGCTTTGATCAATTGATGAAGCAGGCCCAGGCTTATCAGCTGGCGGACACCGATCCTCAGCTCAAAAACGTCAGTCACCATTTCCTAGACACCTACCGGGTGGACCAGCGGGAAGTGGTTCACCTCCCGCAGGTGATTCAAAACGCTCAAAAGCGGTCACGACCGGTATCTATCAAACGCGTCAACACACTGGCGACGGATTTCGACTGGCCGACCCTCCTGCAGCTGTTGGAGGGTCAACCACTGGTTCGGACTGATCTGACCGCCCAGCGTCAGCTAATTGAGGTTGAGCATCAATTGTACGGAATTGATGAGCCAACGATGGCACGGCTGATCCGTCTGGCAACGGACCTATCCAGCAACCATTTCGATGCCCAAAAGTTTAAGCGCGTGGTTGCCAGTTACTATCAAAAGGCGCCGGCAGAGCAAGTAATGCAGGCGCAAGTTCCGGCCCAGTCCATGAAAAATTCAAAGGACCTAACGGATAAGGACCGCCTTCTGCTCAAGAGCGCCGACAACTACGCGCCGATCGAGTTTCTCCAGGCCCTTAAGGAGCAGACCGGCGGCTACGTGACAGCGGGGGAACGCAACGTTTTAACCCGCCTGGTCCAGGACGGTCAGTTGCCGTCGTCGGTTATTAATGTCCTGGTTTGGTATGTCATTGCCGATCTGGGCAACGCTACCCTCAAAGGAAACTTTGTCGACGCGATTGCCAACGACTGGTTGCGAGCCGGGGTTAAGGATGGTGCCGATGCCCTGATGCAACTCAAAAAGTTCAACCAGGCCAAGCAGGAGAATACCCCGAGAAATCGTGGTGCGCGGCGGAATTACCGTCAGCTCCAGGTTCGGGAAAAGATACCTGAATGGAGCAAGCAAGATCAGAAGCAAAAGACCAAGAAGGCCTCCCCGGAAGCCATTGCGCGCGCCCGGGCTCTTCAACGAAAAAACTCTGGAAACAGGTGAGATGATTGGAATCGCTAAATAAAACCATTCAGAAGATGATGCAGGGCCGCAACGTTGCGGCCAACATGGACCAGATCATGAAGCAGGTCTATGCTGATCCAGAGGTCCGGGCGTTCTTAAACCAGCACCGTGACCAACTAACTGCCGAGAGCGTTCGCCGGGGACGGTCAAAACTCTATGAATTTTTCCACGAGAAGCAACTGATCAAAGAGGGCAAGGCAACGGTAGCTCCCGGCTATTCTCCACAGTTACAGCTCGACAGTGGTCAGATCGATGTTACCTACGTCCCAACTCAGCAGTTAATTGAGCGTCGTCACCAGGCACACCTGCGTCAGTTGGTCAATTCGATCAACATGCCGAAGTTTATCCGCCGGGCGACCTTTGCGGATTATTACCTAGATGATCAAAATGCCACTGCGGGTCGGGTGGCAGCATACAGTGCTGCCGAAGAGTTCGTCAAAACCTATTCACCGGATCACTTCCAGCCGGGGCTGTATTTGACCGGGAGCTTTGGAGTCGGCAAAACCTACCTGCTGGCGGCGACGGCTAATGCGCTGGCTCAGCGGGAAGTTGCGACGACGATGGTGCATTTCCCGAGCTTTGCGGTTGAGATGAAGAATTCCATTCGCAATAATAATGCCGGTGAAAAAATCGACGCGGTTAAGCGCTCGCCCGTCTTGATGCTAGATGATATTGGCGCGGATGCCATGTCAACTTGGGTGCGCGACGACGTCCTGGGTGTAATCTTGGAGTACCGGATGCAAGAGGAATTACCGACCTTCTTTAGTTCCAACTTTTCGATGGCTGAATTAGAGAAGCAGCACCTGGCAATCAATAATCAGGGGGTTGTGGAGCCGGTCAAGGCGGCCCGGATCATGGAACGAATTGAGTTTTTATCCCGAGAAATTCAAATGAATGGTGAAAATCTGCGGAAAAAGGGATAAGTCCTTGACATTTGTTCCCGAATTTTGTACTCTAGTAAACGTTGAAAGAAAAAGCAGAAGCACCCGCTTCTCGCCTGGGTGACAAGGGTCGCCGGGCTGACGAGATGAAATTGAGCAGACAAGAGAGGTCTGTTCCTATTGAGCGGGGTGTTGTGCCCCGCTTTTTTTTGCTTGATCTTTCGCTAATAAAATTGGAGGTGCGTTGCCATAGCACAAGATATGATTGTCAATAACGGTATTCGTGCACGCGAGGTGCGCCTGATTGACCAAAATGGTGAACAATTGGGTATCAAGTCAAAGCGAGAAGCACTTCAATTGGCAGAAGATGCCAATCTTGATTTGGTGTTAGTAGCACCAAAGGCACGGCCAGCTGTTGCCCGCATTATGGATTACGGTAAGTACCGTTTCGAGATGCAAAAGAAAGAGCGTGAAGCTCGTAAGAAGCAAAAGACAGTAACTGTCAAGGAAATTCGTCTGAGCCCATCCATTGACACGAACGACTTCAATGTTAAGTTGAACCGGGTTCGTAAGTTCATCGCTAAGGGCGACAAGGTACGGGTTTCCCTGCGTTTCCGTGGCCGTGCGATCACGCACAAGGATATCGGTCGTGACATGATTGAACGGATGGCTAAAGAAACGTCCGACATTGCTACTGTTGTTCAACGTCCAAAGATGGAAGGGCGGAGCATTTTCTTAACGCTCGCCCCAATTGCTGATAAAGCGAAAAATTAATTAAGAAGGTAGGAATTAGTTATGCCAAAGATGAAGACTAACCGCGCTGCTGCAAAGCGTTTCAAGCGTACTGCTAAGGGTGGATTCAAGAGTGGTAACTCATTTACCAGCCACCGTTTCCACGGTAAGGCCAAGAAGCAACGTCGTCAATTACGTGGCTTGAGCATGATGGACAAGTCCAACGTAAAGCGTTACAAGAAGTTATTACCATTCAAGTAAACTTCAATCGATTAATAAGATATACGTAGGAGGATTTCAACATGCGAGTTAAAGGTGGAACTGTTACGCGCGCACGTCGTAAGCGCATTATGAAGTTAGCAAAGGGTTACCGTGGTTCAAAGCACCGTCTGTTCAAGACTGCTAAGGACCAAGTAATGAAGAGTTACGTTTACGCTTTCCGTGATCGGAAGGTCAACAAGCGTAAGTTCCGTGAACTCTGGATTGCCCGGATCAACGCTGGTGCCCGGATGAACGACATTAGCTACAGCAAGTTAATGCACGGACTGAAGCTGGCTAACATTGACATCAACCGGAAGATGTTGGCTGACCTGGCCGTTAACGACCCAAAGGCATTTACTGCCCTGGTTGACGAAGCCAAGAAGGCCCTCAACTAAGTTTAACTTTTAGCCACCCATCCCCTTATGTCGATGGGTGGCTTTTTTGATGAATGGGCGGGGGTTGATTAATTGAAACCCCCTTGAACAATCGTTATAATTAATCTAATAATGCATACATGAGGTGCGACTGTGTTTGAAAAATTTAAACCAACCTGGATGGTGAAGAGCGTCTACAACGTTTCACCCCAGCAGTTAAAACAGCATGGAATTCGGGCGGTGTTTAGTGACCTGGATAACACCTTGATTGCCTGGAACAATCCGAACGGAACGCCCGAACTCCACCGGTGGATGAAGGAACTCGACCAAGCCGGGATTCCGCTGATCGTGATTTCGAATAATAGTAAGAAACGGATCGGCAAGGCGGTGGCTGGCCTGGACCTGCCCTTTATGGCGCGGTCGATGAAACCATTCAGCTACGGTATTACGCGGGCCCGTAAAAAGCTCGGCCTGAAGAAACACGAGGTAGTGATGGTCGGTGACCAGCTGATGACCGACGTGATTGCCGCCAACCGGGCTGGTGTTTACAGCCTCCTGGTTAAGCCGCTGATCAATACCGACAAGTGGATCACCTGGCCAAATCGCCAGATGGGCAACCTGGTTTGGCGGGAATTGAAAAAGCAATACCCGAACTTGAAATGGCAGGAGGGACTAGAAGATGAGTGAGCAGCAAGAAGAATTGCGTTGTATCGGCTGTGGGGCGGTAATTCAATCGACTGATCCCCAAGCACCGGGCTACACGCCACAGTCGGCGATTGAAAAGGGCCTGGCCACCGATGAATTATACTGTCAGCGCTGCTTCCGACTCCGCCACTACAACGAAATTGCCCCGGTCTCCTTGTCCGACGACGACTTTTTGAAATTGCTGAGCCAGATCGGTCAGACCGATGCGCTGATCGTTTACGTGGTCGATATCTTTGACTTTAACGGCAGCCTGATTCCGGGCCTCCACCGTTTCGTTGGTCAAAACCCAATCCTGTTGGTCGGCAACAAGGAGGATCTTCTGCCCCGCTCCCTGCGGCGGTCCAAACTGCGTGACTGGATTCGTCAGCAGGCCAACCTGGCAGGGCTGCGGCCAGTAGACACGGTCTTGGTTTCGGCTAAGAAGAACCACCAGATTGACGCCCTCCTGGAGACAATTGAGCATTATCGACAGGGGAGAGACGTTTACGTGGTCGGTGTCACCAACGTCGGCAAGTCGACGATGATCAACCAGATCATCAAGACGCGGACCGGCATCCAGGACCTGATCACGACTTCTCGTTTTCCAGGCACGACCCTGGACAAGATCGAGATCCCGCTGGATGATGGCCACCGCTTGATCGATACACCGGGGATCATCCATGCCCACCAGATGGCCCATGTCTTATCGCCCAAGGCCCTCAAGCTAGTGGCACCACAAAAGGAGATCAAGCCCCGGACCTACCAACTAAATCCGGAGCAGACTCTCTTCTTGGGCGGCATTGCGCGCTTTGACTACCTCAAGGGCGAGCGGATCGGTGTGGCGGCCTATTTCGACAACAACCTGATGATTCACCGGACCAAACTGGCCAACGCGGATAAGTTCTACCAAAAGCACGTCGGTGAACTCTTGACACCGCCGACTAGCGACGAGTTGGCCGAATTCCCACCGCTGGAAAAGGAAGAATTTCACGTTCACGAAAAGAGCGACATCGTTTTTGAAGGCCTGGGCTGGATCACCGTTCCCGCGGGAGTTACGGTAGCCGCCTGGGTTCCAAAGGGTGTCGGTGCCCTGGTACGACGGGCAATGATTTAACGAAGGAGCAGATAATGAAATTAAGAGGAAAGCAAAAACGTTTCTTGCGGGCGCAGGCCAACCACCTGCAGCCAATTTTTGCGGTTGGTAAGGAAGGTCTGACCCAAAACTGGCTGGCCCAACTTGATGGCGCCCTGGACCGGCGAGAACTGATTAAGGTCAACATCCTGCAGAATGCCGATGTTGACACTGATGAATTAAAATCATTTATTGAAGATAATACCGACATCCAGGTCGTTCAGACGATTGGTCGGGTTTTAGTCTTGTTTAAGGTTTCCGCAAACAAGGACTTGCGGGAATTATCAGATCGCGTTGCGCGAATTTAAGGAAGTGTGCTTATGCAGCGTTGTCGAGTCATTGAAACCCCGCAACCGCGGGTGCAACCGGAAACGGTAATGATGGAAAAACGGCGGCGGGTTGGCATTTACGGTGGAACTTTCAATCCGGTTCATAATGCCCACTTGCTGGTGGCGGACCAGGTCGGGCATACCTTATCGCTCGACCAAGTTCGGTTTATGCCGGATGCGACGCCACCGCACGTCGATCACAAGTCTGCAATCGATGCCGATGCGCGGTTAGCAATGCTTCAGCTGGCCATTAAGGATAATCCGCTCTTTGCAATTGAGCACAGCGAGGTCGACCGGGGCGGTATCAGTTATACTTATAACACGATGAAAAGGCTGCTGGAGAAGAACCCAACGACCGAATACTACCTCATCATCGGTGGCGACATGGTCGATTATCTGAGTAAATGGTATCGGATTGACGATTTGGTGCGTCTGCCGCGTTTCCACTTTGTTGGGGTTCGCCGGCCGGGCGCCAAGAACGAGTCGGACTATCCCGTGATCTGGGTGGACGTGCCACCAGTTGGCTTTAGTTCAACCGATATTCGCAACCGGATCCGGCGGGGCCAGTCGATTCGCTACATGGTTCCCAAGGCAGTTGCCAAGTATATAGAGGAGCATCATTTATATCATGACTAGTGAGATTATTGAGTATCGTCACCACTATATTCCATTGACAAGAGACCAGCTGGTTGACCGGCTCCAGCAGGCCCTCAAGGAGAAACGTTTCCACCACGTCCTGCGGGTTGAACAAACGGCGATTCACCTGGCAAAGTTAAACAAAGTGGACGTTGAAAAGGCTAGTATTGCCGGCTTGTGTCATGACTATGCCAAGCAGCGTCCGGACCAGGATTTTATTGCTGAAATTCATCAAAAGGGCCTGGATCCCGACTTACTGAATTACGGCAATGCCATTTGGCACGGAATCGTCGGGGCCGAGCTGATCAAGGATGAACTGGGCATCTGGGATGAAGACATCTTAAATGCAGTCCGTCATCATACAACCGGGGCGGCCGTCATGTCCAAACTAGAGCAGATCATCTACATGGCCGACTACATTGAGCCGGCTCGTGATTTTGCTGGCGTGGAGACCGCCCGGCAATTGACCGAGTCAGACCTGGGTGCCGGTGTGGCCTACCAGACCAAGCACACCTTGGAATACTTGATTGAAAACAACAAACCAGTGTACCCGAAGACGATTGAAACCTATAACGCCTGGGTACCTGCTTACGAAGGGAAGATTGACTAGATGGAAAGCAAACAATTACTGGAAATGGTTGTCAAGGCCGCCGATGGTCGGCGGGCCGAGGATATCGTTGCGCTGAAGGTGGACGAGATTAGCCCGATGGCCGATTACTTTGTGATCATGACCGGGGGCTCCGATCGGCAGGTTCAGGCGATTGCCAACGCCATTATCGAAAAGGCCCACGAAAACCAGGTCAACATCGGGAGTGTCGAGGGGAAGAACCATGCCAAGTGGGTCCTGATCGACCTTGGTGACGTGGTCGTTCACGTTTTCCGGGAAGAAACCCGGAGCTTCTACAACCTTGAAAAGCTGTGGTCCGATGCTCCACTGGTGAACATCGACCAATGGGTTAACGACTAATGATTTACCATACCTTTGCCCAACTGTACGACCAGCTCTTCGACGACCAGCTTTATGAAGACTGGGCGCAGTACACGCTGGAACACGGTGGCGAAAAGGCGACGACCATCCTTGACCTGGCTGGTGGTGCCGGTCGCTTGGCCGTCTTGCTAGCAAAAGCGGGCAAGAAAATGACCGTCGTGGATCTATCGGCGGACATGCTGGCACTGGCGGCCCAGCATGCCACCGATGCGGGAGTTGAGCTAAACCTGCTCCAGGCGGACATGCGGGACCTCACTGGTCTGCCCGAGTACGACATGGTGACCTGTTATGCGGATTCGTTTAGCTACCTTGATAATTTAGCGGATGTCACCACCAGTTTTCGCCAGGTTTACGACCACCTCAAAGCAGGCGGCCGTTTTCTCTTTGACGTGATTACGCCCTACCAGACGGACGTCATCTATCCTGGCTACATGTACAATTATGAGGACGATG
Source organism: Limosilactobacillus kribbianus (assembly GCF_026413145.1). Lineage (GTDB taxonomy): Bacteria > Bacillota > Bacilli > Lactobacillales > Lactobacillaceae > Limosilactobacillus > Limosilactobacillus kribbianus. The sequence continues at coordinate 27,064 of NZ_JAOVYZ010000020.1, forward strand.
ATCACCAGCATGCCTTCATGTGGCGCAGCTATGGCGACGATGAGGTCGAACACGGGGTAATTCACGACCTGGCCTTCTTTAATCGGCTGGACAATGGTCAATATGAACGGGTGGGCGAAACCCACTTTGAGCGCAGCTACCCGTTGGCCGACCTCCAACAAGCATTGGTTGCGGCTGGCTTTAACCACGTACGCGTCAGTGCTGACTTTGGGCATAATGAGCCCGATGAGGAGACGACGCGCTGGTTCTTTGACTGCCATAAATAGGGGATGAACAAGATGCAAGCAGTTGGCATGGTTGTCGAGTACAACCCCTTCCATAATGGGCACCGCTATTTCCTTGGTCAAGCCAAGAAGGCGACCGGTGCGGACGTTGCAGTGGCCGTGATGAGTGGTAACTTCACCCAGCGGGGCGAGCCGACAATTGTCGATAAGTGGACCCGGACCCGGGCCGTCCTTGAAAATGGGGTCGACCTGGTCGTGGAGCTGCCAATCTTTTCGGCTGTTCAGCCGGCCCATCGGTTTGCGGCCGGTGCCCTGGCAATCCTGAATGCCCTAGCGGTGGATCAGGTCGCCTTTGGGGCCGAGCACCCCGACTGGGACTTTGGGGCGCTGGTGGCGGCGGAAAAGAATTTTGATACCGCGGAGTTCAACCAGTACAACGCCACCTACGCCACCCAGTTCAACGAGCAGCTGGCCGCCCAGACCGGGGTGATGCTCAAAGATCCCAACGATATTCTGGCCTTTGCCTACACGAAGACCGTCCTGAACCACCACTACCCGATGCACTTGCACGCGATTCAGCGGCGGGGCAGCGATTACCATGACCAGGAGATCCACGGTCAGATCGCCAGCGCCAGTGCAATTCGCCAGGCGGTCGCCACACAGGCTGATTTTGGGGCGACCGTTCCCGAAGCAATGGCCCAGGGCTTGCGGCAGGTGAAACAGGTGCCGTCCTGGGAGCAGCTCTTTCCGCTTCTGCGCAATCAATTAATTCAGGCCCCGACCGATTATCTGGCGGACATTTACCAGATGGCGGAGGGATTGGAGAACCGGATGAAGGAGGTTGCCCAGCAGACGCTCGATTTTGACACCTTTATCCACCGCCTAAAGACCAAGCGCTACACCTATGCCCATCTCCTGCGGATGTGCCTTTATGCCACTCTGCAGATCAGTGAGGAGGAGATGGCGGCCCATCTCCAACAGCCCTACATTCATATTCTGGGTTTTACCGACCGTGGCCGGGCCTACCTGCACCAGGTGAAAAAGGAGGTCAGCTTGCCGATCTTTACCAAGGTTAGCCAGCAGATGCGCGATCACCTGTGCAATCTGGATTACCGGGCCGGCAAGCTTTACCAGAATTTCACCCCGGTTGAACAGGACTTAAGCCACCCGCCGATCATGCTCTTTGACCGGTGAAATGCCCCGGTGCGCGGGCCGAGAGCTGTCAAGGAAAAAACATTGACAAGCCATCGGGGGACTAGTATAATTGCATACGTTGCATTAGGAGGTTAGTACGATGAAATGGTCGATTGCAGAGTTACATCGATACCAAGATGAACCACTTCATATTCAAAGTACTTTTGATCTGAACGCATCACTAACGAAACTGTTCCCGGATATCATCTTAGCCGTTGAACCGGTGAAGGTGGACGGGTACGTATCCTACGACGACGGGGATGTGACCATCAGTGCCAACGTCAAGACGACGCTGACGGTGCCATCTAGTCGTTCGCTTACTCCCGTTTCGTTACCGCTTGACTTTGACTTTACGGAGACGTATATTGATGATCGTGATCACTTTTCGCGCTACGAGGATGACGAGGTCGTTTTCCTCTTGAAGCCCGGGGAGCCGATCGACTTCGATACCGCACTAGCGGAGAACATCGTCGAGCAGGTGCCGTTACGAGTGCTTTCTGCGGATGAAAAGGCCGGCAAAGCCATGCCGAAGGGGAATGACTGGAGCGTCATCTCCGAGGATGACTACAAGGCCAGCAAGCAGAAAGATCAGAAAGTTGATCCACGTTTCGCGAAACTGCAAAAGTTATTTCCTGATCAGGATGATAAAAAGTAGCGGACGGTTAAAAACCATTTGTGGATAAATTAATCCTAGGAGGTGTCTAACATGGCTGTTCCAGCACGGAAGACTTCAAAGTCCAAGAAGAACATGCGTCGGGCGCACATTAAGTTGAACGTCCCTGGCTTAACTCCTTGCCCAAACTGTGGTGAACTTCGCAAGTCCCACATGGTATGCCCAAACTGTGGCTACTACAACGGCAAGCAAGTTGTTAACACTAACAACTAATTTGACCGATAAAAATCATCCATTAGGCGCCGGACCTGGGGTGATTTTTTATTTTTAAAATTTAATAATTCAGTGGGCTGGCCTGGGGCGTGTGGAAAGATTTCTTGATTTTACCGCGGCTAAGGCTGGGGTTTATTAGAAAACTGTGATAAAATTATTTTGTTTTATTAATACGAACGTTCAAATTAATTATTAGCAGGTGAAAGTAATGAGTCGAATCTTAATTATCGAAGACGAAGAAAATTTAGCAAAGTTTGTCGACATGGAGCTCAAGCACGAGGGCTATGACACAGATGTCGAATTGGACGGGCGTGCTGGCCTGGACGCGGCCCTGAACCAGGACTTCGACGTGATTCTCTTGGATTTGATGCTGCCGGAATTAAACGGGATTGAGGTCGCACGGCGGGTCCGCGAAGTCAAGGACACCCCGATCATCATCATGACGGCCAGAGATTCCGTCATCGACCGGGTTTCTGGATTGGACCACGGTGCCGACGACTACATCGTCAAGCCCTTTGCCATTGAAGAACTGTTGGCCCGGGTGCGGGCACTGCTGCGGCGGATCAGCATCGAGGATGGCAACAATAAGGAACACCAGACCACGGTCAACTACAAGGACTTGACGATCGAAAAGGAAAACCGGGTTGTCCGGCGTGGCGACGAGGTCATCAACCTGACCAAGCGGGAATACGAACTGCTCTTGATCCTGATGGAAAACATCAACGTGGTGATGTCCCGGAAAGAATTGCTCAGTAAGGTTTGGGGATACGATTCCAAGGTGGAAACCAACGTCGTGGATGTTTACATCCGTTACCTGCGGAACAAGATCGACCGGCCTGGCGAGAAGAGCTACATTCAGACCGTTCGGGGCACCGGTTACGTTATTCGTTCCTAAGGCTCGTGGTTAACTATGGATGAGAAAACAAGCGACCGTCGATTTATTTCCCTCAAGCTGAAATGGGCCTTTGGGACGGCCGTGGGTTCACTATTCATCTTCTTCATTGTCGCCATGGCGATGTTCACCTCCTTCACGCAGCGGCTATTTGAACAAGAGCGCGGGCTGCTAGATCAGGGGATGACCAACATTAGCCGCCAGTTGGGACAGGTGGATCGCCCCCTCACCAAGCGAAATGTTCAATCGGCGCTGGTCCAGCACAAAACGGGGGGCGCCCAGTACCAGCGGCCAATCGTCCAGGAATTGAGCGACGGGCACCTGGTTGTCAACGTCTACAGCCCCAAGCATCAGACGGTCCTCAGTACCGGGCAGCCCATCACCAAGCCGGCCTTTAACGACCAGCACCGGGTCCAAATGAAAAAGGGTCCCGGGCACAAGATTATCGTCGGTCAGGCCCCAATTTACGCCAAGCAGGGTCATCGCTTGATCGGCTATCTTCAGGTCGAAAACAAGCTGAACGTCTACTACCGGAACTACCGGCAGCTGCGTCTCGTGATGATCCTGGCCCTGTGCCTGGTAGTTCTGGCCAGCGGGCTTTTGGGCTACTTCCTGTCGATGCTCTTTTTGCGGCCCCTTGGTGACATTCACGACACGGTCAAGGTCATCAGCAAGGACCCTACCAAGAACGCGCGGGTACCAGTACCGGCCCACAACGACGAGTTGGCCGAGCTGGCGACGATGTTTAACGAGATGCTTGACCAGACTCAACGCTACATCAACCAGCAGTCGCAATTCGTCAACGACGTCAGTCACGAATTGCGGACCCCGATTGCCATTATTCAGGGTCACCTCGACATGCTGCAGCGCTGGGGGAAGGATGATCCAAAGGTCCTTAACGATTCAATCAACGCTTCCTTGGTCGAAACGGAGCGGATGAAGAACCTGGTGGCCGAAATGCTCGACCTTTCCAGAGCCGAGCAGGTCGACATCAACTACCGTGACCAGCAGACGGTGGTCAATGACGTCGTACACCAGGTCTACAACAACTTCAAGATGCTCTACCCCGACTTCGTCTTTACCCTCGATGACGACCTGAGCAAGCCGATCACGGCCAATATCTACCGGGACCACTTAGAGCAGGTGCTGGTAATCCTCTGTGATAATGCCGTCAAGTATTCAACCGAGCGGCGGGAGGTCCACATCTCGCTTTCACGGGGGATGGACACCGTCGAGATCGGAATTCAGGATTTCGGGGCCGGGATTCCGCCGGAGGACATCGACAAGGTCTTTGACCGCTTCTACCGGGTGGACAAAGCCCGTAGCCGCAAGAAGGGTGGCAATGGATTGGGCCTGTCAATCGCCAAGCGCCTGATTGAGGGCTACCACGGGTCCATCACCCTGGAAAGCTCCCTGGGTGCCGGCTCGCTCTTCCGGATCATTTTGCCGATCGCGAGCGACAAAGATGCCAATTAGTATGAGAATTTAACAAGAGTCGCAATGCCAAGCCCATTGCGGCTCTTTTGCTTTCCCCGGATTTATTGATTAAAAGGTGGATTAAAAGCTTCTCATGTTCATTTTTTAATAAAGTCCGATAGCATATAATTAAAACGAAGCTACTTAAAAAACTAAAGTATATGCTTGGGGGAGTTGAATTTATAGTGGCTGAAAACAACCTAAGTTAATCACCACGCCGACCTTGGTGCTGATGATTATCTCAACGATTTACGGCTTTGGGAATGTTTCCATTGCCTATGCACAAATGGCCTACGCTGGGATGTTTTGGTACATCCTGGCTGGGGTCTGCTTCTTCTTTCCGTGCTGCCTGATGATGGCGGAGTACGGATCGGCCTTTAAGGACGCCAAGGGTGGTATTTACTCCTGGCTGGCCGGTTCCATCGGGGAGAAGATGGCCTTTATTGGTACCTTCATCTGGCTTTCGAGCTGGATTCTCTGGCTGGTCTCCAGTGCCTCGCGCCTGTGGATCACCTTGTCGGCCCTGCTCTTTGGGCACGACACGACGCAGCATTGGCACTTCTGGATCTTTAATTCGACAGAACTGATTGGAATCCTGGCGATTATCTTTGTCCTCTTAGTGACCTTCCTGAGTTCGCAGGGAATGAACGGAATTACCAAGATTAGTTCCTTTGGTGGGGCCTTCATGATCGGGATGAACGCGATTTTCATCCTGGCCAGCCTGGTGGCAATCATTGCCAACAAGGGGGTCACCGCCCAGCCAATCCATGGCATCAGCAGTTTCTTCGAGTCACCAAATCCGTCCTTTAAGACGCCGATTGCGGTGATCTCCTTCGTTGTCTACGCCATCTTTGCCTACAGCGGGATGGAAAACCTCGGTGGGGTGACCGACAGCATGAAGGACCCGGAACATACCTTCCCGCGCGGCCTGGTAATCGGGTCATTGCTGACGATCGGGAGCTACGTGCTGATGATTCTGATGACCGGCTTTACCGTCAACTACGACCACGTCATCGCGCGGCCGAACGTCAACCTGGGGAACGTGACCTACGTGGTCTTTGACCGCCTTGGTTACATGATGGGAGTCTCGCTGGGCCTGAGCCACGCGACCAACCTCCTGCTCGGCAACATTTTCACCCGGCTGATTGCCTTATCTGGTCTGCTGGGGATGTTAGGCGCTATGTTCCTGCTGGTTTACTCGCCGATCAAGTCCTTCGTGATGGGGGCTAATCCAAAGCTGTGGCCGGCCCGGGTGACGAAGCTGAACAAGCACGGCATGCCGGCCTTTGCGATGTGGCTGCAGGCGATCTTTGTCTGCTGCATCATCTTCCTGATTTCCTTCGGGGGCTCGGCCGCCAGCGCCTTCTACCAGATTCTGACCGACATGGTCAACGTTTCGGCCTGCGCGCCCTACATCTTCTTGGTCGGGGCCTTCCCGATTTTCCAAAAGAAGGAAATTCCGCACGACTTTGTGGTCTTTAAGAACCGTTTCTGGACCAAGGTCTTGGTAGTTTTCGTCGAGATCATCGTTTGCCTGGGGATCATCTTTACCTGCGTCCAACCAATTTTGGACCACGATCTTCAGACGGCCTTCTGGACTGCCTTTGGTCCGGTCTTCTTCGGCATTTTGGCCTGGCTGTTTTACCGGCACGCGGTGAAGAAAAATCATTTGAATCTTTAGTCTGAACTAATAAAAAGACTGGTGAGAGAAATTACTTTCTCATCAGTCTTTTTAATTACGGCAGATTGTAAAATTTAAGTTGAACATTTAAGTGGACAGAAAAACCCATCAAGGTCTTTAATGGTGTTACCGTACAATCCATTAGAAAGAAGGACCTTGATGAGCACCACTATTTTATCATT
>NZ_JAOVYZ010000021.1 GCF_026413145.1 Limosilactobacillus kribbianus
TCAAATCAATTGGTATCTGAATTCCCGGCCACTTAAATGTCTTAACTGGCGCACACCAATCGAGATCTTCCTGCTTAATTTACGTCATTAAATTCGTTCAAGTTATTTCTTGCAATCTGCCATATGAAAAAGTCTCGCGAAAAAAGTCCGCGAGACTTTTTATATACTAGCCATTGGTAATGTGGCGATGAATTCCTAGCAGGTCTTTGATTTTTACCCAGATCTGGTGGAAAGAGTAGGCCGAACAAAAGGCAAGGACGATCGTCAAGAAGATCAAAAGTGGGAACCGGATCACCAGCGGCAGGTGCCAGCTAGCGGTCAGATGCCAGCACCAGTACAGCCAAAAAACGTGTGATAGATAGGCCCGGTGCGCGTAGAGGGCGATCCAGTGAATCAACGGCAGCCACTGGTTGCGAAACTTTTGCATATAAAGGGCAAAGGTGGCGATCAGACCGATTGTTGCCAGGTTGTAGAAAATCATCGAGGGTAAATAATAAGGAGCGTTGGTCAGCCTGACCGGCAGCCCATAGCCAAAGAAATTCAGGGTAACGTAGTAAAGCAGGATCAGCCAGACGAGGACCTGTGTCAGCCAGTGGCGCCGCATAAATTCGGTGATGTTGGGGTAGCATTGCCAGAGGATGGTTCCGCAAACCGCAAAGACAATGAAGCTCGGGAAGACCCGGTCGAACATGTACCAAGCCCGCGCCTCGGGACCGTGAAAGACTTGGCAGGCATAGACGCAGTTCCAGATAAACTCGAAGCCGAGGGCAAGACCACCCGCAATCAGTGCCCGCCGTCCTTGCCCGTTGATCCAACGCGCTAGGGTCCAGAAAAAGGGCATCAGAATAATAAACTGGAGCATCATCACGTTGTACCAGAGGTGGGGCGCCGCATTTCCGTTGAGAAACTGCCAGCAGAAGGTTGCCAGGTTGTGGTAGTGGCGGTGTTGCTGAAGCTGGGGGACGAGAAGCAAATAAACGGCGGTCCAGAGAATGGAGGGAACGAAGAGAAGATGCCAACGATTCCTGATGAAACGGGGGTAGTTCTTCCAACCGGCATTGGGATGAGTCCGAATGGTGGAGAAGAGGATGCCAAAAATAAAGGTGGAGGCGCTGAACTTAATCGTTTCGTAGATTCCGCCGAGGAAGAACTGCTGGCCGACGGGAAGGGATTCAGTCATTAGAAAAGAAATGACGGATTGGGTCATCACCGTGGTGACGGCAAACATCTTCGCAAAATCCCCGATATCGGCCGCACCGTTAAAACCTAATTGCTGCAAGTTTGTCCCCCGCTTTCGTAAATGAATCTTCTTTAGGGTACCACTGAATGACACTTGTCGTTCGGCAAAATTGACAGTTGGTAAAATCTGTCTATGAAACCAACAAAATCGTTGGTATGAAGGGATTTTGTGCCATTTTTTCGAGCCGGATTTGGTTAAGAAAAAGCTAAAAAAGTTAAATTTTAATAATTGGACCGTATCAATTTTGAAAAAGGTTGACTTTAAACGAAAAACGGTTATCATAAAAGATGTAAATTGAATGATTTACGTTAGTTGTTTGAAGCACACGAACGTATTGATTTATTCAGAAGGAGTGTTTATTAGAATGGCAGTAGATTACGATTCCAAGCAATACTTGGAAAGTGTTGACGCTTACTGGCGTGCCGCTAACTACCTTTCAGCAGGTACTTTGTTCTTAATGAGCAACCCACTGCTGCGTCGGCCACTGAAGGCTGAAGACGTTAAGCCAAAGCCAATTGGTCACTGGGGTACGATTGTTCCACAGAACTTTATTTATGCCCACCTGAACCGGGTTATCAAGAAGTACAACCTGGACATGTTCTACATCGAAGGTTCCGGTCACGGTGGCCAGGTTATGATGAACAACTCATACCTGGACGGCTCATACACCGAAATCTACCCTGAATTTACTCAGGACGAAAAGGGTATGGCTAAGCTGTTCAAGCACTTTAGTTTCCCTGGTGGTACTGCATCCCACGCCGCACCAGAAGTTCCAGGTTCCATCCACGAAGGTGGGGAACTGGGTTACTCCCTGTCCCACGGTGTTGGTGCAATTCTGGACAACCCAGATGTAATTGCCGCTGTTGAAATCGGTGACGGTGAAGCTGAAACCGGCCCACTGGCTGCTTCATGGTTCTCTGACAAGTTCATCAACCCAATCAAGGACGGTGCCGTATTACCAATCGTCCAGGTCAACGGTTACAAGATTTCTAACCCAACCATCCTTTCCCGGATGAGCGACGAAGAACTGACTAAGTACTTCGAAGGAATGGGCTGGAAGCCATTCTTCGTTTCCGCATACAAGGAAGCTGACCGTGATGGTGAATTCTCCGGTTACAAGGATCACATGGACGTTCACGAAGAAATGGCCAAGACGATGGACGAAGCAATCGAAGACATCAAGGCTATTCAAAAGAATGCTCGTGAAAACAACGATGACTCTCTGCCACAATGGCCAATGATCATCTTCCGTGTTCCAAAGGGCTGGACTGGCCCAACGAAGGACCTCGACGGCAACCCGATCGAAAACTCCTTCCGTGCTCACCAGATTCCAATTCCGGTATCCCAGGATGACATGGAACACAAGGATCTGCTGATCAACTGGATGAAGTCCTACAAGCCAGAAGAACTGTTCGACGAAAACGGTCACCCAGTAGCACTGGTTGAAGAAAACGCACCAGAAGGCAACCACCGGATGGCAATGAACCCAATCACTAACGGTGGGATCGACCCTAAGCCACTGGTTCTGCCTAACTACCGTGACTTCGCCGTTGACGTTCAAACTCCAGGTTCTGTTGTAAAGCAGGACATGCTGGAATGGGGTAAGTACCTCAGCAAGATGGCTGAACTGAACCCTGACAACTTCCGTGGCTTCGGTCCTGACGAATCCAAGTCTAACCGTCTCTACGCCTTCCTTGACGATGACAAGCGTCAATGGATGGAAGGGATCCACGAACCAAACGATGAAAACCTGGCTCACTCTGGTCGGATGATTGACTCTCAACTGTCCGAACACCAGGCTGAAGGTTTTCTCGAAGGTTACACCCTGACTGGTCGTCACGGCTTCTTCGCAACTTACGAATCATTCGGTCGTGTTGTTGACTCCATGCTGACTCAACACATGAAGTGGTTACGTAAGGCTAAGGACATGTACTGGCGTAAGCAATACCCTGCCCTGAACTTCGTTGATACTTCAACGGTCTTCCAGCAGGATCACAACGGTTACACTCACCAGGATCCAGGTCTGCTGACTCACATGTTCGAAAAGGAACGTCCAGACCTCGTTAAGGAATACCTGCCAGCTGATACCAACTCTCTGTTGGCTGTTTCCAACAAGGCCTTCAACGACCAAGAATGCATCAACATCTTCGTAACTTCCAAGCACCCACGTGCACAATGGTTCTCCATTGACGAAGCTACTGAACTGGTTGACAATGGTCTGAGCTACGTTGACTGGGCATCTACTGACCAGGGTAGTGAACCAGATGTTGTCTTTGCTTCTGCTGGTACTGAACCAACTGAAGAAGCGCTTGCCGCAATCGACATTCTGCACGACAACTTCCCAGAACTGAAGATTCGTTACATCAACATCGTGGAAATCATGAAGCTGATGAACACCGACAAGAACCCTGAAGGTCTGAACGACGCTGAATTCAACCGTTACTTCACGACCGACAAGCCAGTGATCTTCGCATGGCACGGCTTCCGTGACATGATCCAGGCTCTGTTCTTCGAACGTGCTAACCACAACGTTCACATTCACTCATACGAAGAAAATGGTGACATCACCACGCCATTCGACATGCGTGTACTGAACGAACTTGACCGTTACCACCTTGCTAAGGATGCTATCCAAAGCGTAGCTGGTTACGAACAGAAGAGTGCTGCCTTTGTTGCCAAGATGGACAACATGATCAACAAGCACAACCACTACATCCGTTCAGAAGGTAAGGACATGCCTGAAGTTACCAACTGGACTTGGAAGGGTCTTAAGTAATCTGCCTGATTACTAATTAAACACTTAATAAATCAAAAAGCGTACTAGCATTTGCGTGCTGGTACGCTTTTTTTGATTTCTTAATTTTAAAATTTAAGACCCGATAAACCTGCAGATTTATCGGGCCTCAAATCTCAAAAAAGTGCTTATTTATCCTTAGCGCAGCTCGTTGTCGGGATCGATCAGGATCGACTCGGCCAGCAGAACGCCATTATAGAGCTGGTAGACATAGTCGCGAAGATTTTCCTTTTGTGAAATCATGTCTAGGTATTCCCGCTCCGCCCGAAAGGCCCAGCGTAAGGCCCGCTGCTCCATTTCCTTTTCGCCGGGTGAGAGTTCCGGCTGGCGACTAGTGTGGAGCTAGTGTTGCCAAAACTTCTTAAAGGAGTTATTTGACTGTTGGTCACGCAGGTCGTAGAGAACGTTGGCGCGGATCGTCGGCGGCAGGTAGATCTTTTCGACGGCCTTGATTCCCTCTTCGACCATCTTTTCCTTGATGCTGACGATTCGGCGGGCAACCTCTTTTTCAGAGATGTCGTGTTCAAGCAAGAAGGGGAAGAGTAGGGACGGTACGATCATGCTGAGGAGGACGACCAGTGTTTCCACCAGGATGACCTGGTTGAATTGATGCGTGCTGACGCTGGCGGCAACCGAGTAGACCAGGGCTAACGTGACGGCGCCCCGAACCCCACCGAGGGCAAAAATGAGACTACCGCGCCGGGGCAGGTGACTAGACGGCCGTAAAGGTAGCGGATGATGACGTTAACGACGTAGAGGGCCAAGCCGATTAGAAGCCATTTGCTGCTGTAGCTTCGAGTGACGAGATCCTGGTACACTACCCGGGAGACGATGATACCAAGGATGACGAAGACCATGTTGTTTAACAGTTCTTGGAGCATCCCCATCAGGACAACCCCGTTATGATACTGACGCGGATGGATGAAGCGGGAGCTAGCACTCTCACTGTTTTGCATCAGCCCGGCGCAAACGACCGCGATGATCCCCGAAACGTGGAGCTCCTCCGCCAAGTAGTAGACGACGAAGGGGGTCGCGATGAAGAGCATGTTTTGGGCGTTGGCCGCCCAGGAATTCAGCTGCTGCAGGCCCCGACGGAAGGTGATCATCACCAGAGCCGCCGCGATCCCGATCAAGATGCCCCCGATTGCCGCCGTAAAGAAGTGAAGAATGGTCCACTGGTACTGGAAGGCCCCGTTTTGGATCCAGAGGGTACAGGCGGTGATCAGGATGATTCCGGAGGCGTCGTTGAAGAGCGACTCCATCTTGAGCAGGTCGTTTTGCCGTTTTGGAACGATCAGACCGGTCGAAACGGCCGTGGTGGCGGTGGCGTCGGTGGGAGTGCTCAGGGCGGCAATCAGAAAGGCCAGCGCCGCAGGAACCCCCCAGAGTGCAAGCAGTGAGCCGGAAATGGCCATGGCGGCGACGACCAGGACGACTGCGGTGCCGATGATCTTGCCAAGCGACTGGCGGACGGCATTGAGCCGGGTGGTCTGCCCCTCAAAGTAAATCAACGGTGCCACAATGTACATGAAGAGTTCAGCATCGAAGCTGGTTACCAGGTGGTTGAGCGGGGCGATGACAACGATGATAATTCCGAAGAGCATGCAGACGTAATTGACGGACAGGCGGGGAATGAAGCCGGCGAGGATGCTGGCAAAGACGGCCGCGCTGACGATGGTAATGAAAGAAAGTAACATAATGATGATCCCTTAAATAATAGTGGCTGCTGGATGAGAGCAGAAATTAATTGGCCTTCTCTTGCCGCTTTGGAATAATGATTCGTTGCTCAAACCAGTGCGATTCTGCGCGCCGGTCGTTGCTGGCACCGGGGTAGCGGGCGAGGATAATCCGCAGGTTACGCAAGCCTAAGTGGTGGTTGTTAACGATGCTGACGGTTTGACTGGCGTGATCGAGCGCGGCCAGGTCAACCTGGTGAACGGTGGAATTACCGACGATAATGAACTGGGCAAACTCGTTTTCGTACAGGCTGAGGTCGAGACGGGGTTGCGGAGCGGATGCGGCGGCTTTGATCGCGTTATCGAACAGGATGGCGACGATCCGGATGGTGTCGACGGGTTCCATGGTTTTGTTAAAGTCAATCGGATCAACAATTTCGACTTGCAAAGCGATCTTTTTTTCCATGGCCGTTGAGATCTTGTTAAAGATAACGGCTTTGAGTCCCGCATCCTGAATATTTTTCAACGGACCGATGATCCCCGTTGGCACATCAATGCTTTTATTGGTCGCGGCAGACAGCTGGGCAAGGGAGCGCTTGGCAAATTCGAGATTATTAGTCTCCAGAGCACTGGTGAGACTGTAAAGAATGTTTTTATAATCATGACGAAAGCGGCGCAGGTCGTCGTTCATTACCTCAAGTTGACTGGTATAGCGGGTCAGACTCTCCAGTCGGTAATCGGCGAAGTTGGCCCGGTCACGGTTGGCCAGGTAACGACTAACCAGTTCCATGACTAACAGTACCAGCAGAACATAGATGATGACTTCAAGAAGGGCGATGGCTCTGATTTGAACGGGCGAGGCATTATGAAATGTTGCACCGGTCAACATGGTCGGTGACTGCATCAGGTAATGGTTGTACTGAGCATAGTAAAGATAGTAGCTCAGCGGCAAAAAAGCAAGGCTGAGGAGCCACTCAGCCAGGATGTGCTGACCGCGCAGGCGCGCCAGATAACGTTGGAAAAATGGCCGCAAAACGCGTACCAGCAGCAAGGCAATTCCATAACTGATTAGAACGAGAAAATTGACTAAGAGGTAGTAAAGCGGGGTCCCAGCGAAAGAAAAAAGCACCTTGCAGATCCCAAGACCGTATGAACCGATCAGGAAGGCGAGGTAGTCGAGAAGGGCACTGAAAGAAAAAGTGGCGACCAGATCGGTCAGGGTTTCGCCGGAGTGGTTGGCAAAGAAGTAGTAGAGACTGATCATCAGGGTGATCAGGAGGTAGTCGTTTAACAAGAAGTTAAAGGGTAAGAAGAAGGCGACCAGGGCGATCATGAGGTAGAGAACAAACGGTACATGGCGCTGGCCGAGGTGCTTAAAAGTCCCCCAGAAGGTGAGCGGATAAAAAACACAAATCTTAACGGCCCAGACGATTAAAAAACCGAGCGAGGGCGTCAGGGTAAAGGGATTAATGAGGTTGAAATATGTCATAGATAGTTAACTGCTTTCTGTTAAGATCGATGTATACTTTAATTATACTATTTTATGATGAGAGGAATTCAATAATGAATCATGATCTTAGTGTTACCTGCCCCCGCTGTGGCAAGCTGAATGTCATTGGCAGCCAGCACTGCAGTAATTGCGGCGCGCCCTTGCCCCATTCAACCAAAAAAGCCAGCCCCACGCACCGTCTTTCACGGCGTGGACTGGCAATGATGGCAACTTTTGGGATTCTTTTAGCGATGGTGGTTTTAGGAGTAATTATTCAACACAATCAAATCCTCTCCTACTCGACCTTTATCAACTCCGCACCGCAGGAGGTGGAGCTGCTTGACCGGCACCAACGGGTCGTTTCCAAATTTTATCTAATCGGTGCTGAAAAAAAGTCAACTGCGAATGAAATTCGCGGCACGGCAGCGCTAGTTTCCCATCTTCGAACGGATAATGATTATCGCCGGGCACCGCAATTTCAGTATATTGATGACCGCGCCAACGGTACTTTTACGCTTAAGACCTCACCGGAAATAGTGTTAAACTGTCAGACAAAAACAGGAAAGCTTAAATATAGCGGCCGGTGCTACGTTACTGACAAGCCCCAGGTCCAATATTTTCGCTGGCTAAACAGCAGCGGTGGGGTGACTAAATGATCTGGAAGGGCTGATTCAGCTCCTTGAGGTTCTTTAAAAGCTCCTTGGTTCGCAACCGTGAGAAGGGGTAAGTGCGTGATTCACCCTTAAATTGGAGAGTGTGATTACCAAGGTTGACTGAAACAACCAGGGTCGGGTTGATTAAGAAGTGCCGGTGCGAGCGAAAAAGCGTCGGAAACTGTTTTTCGAGCTCGTTCAGGGTCCCGGTAACGGTGATTACCCGGTGATCGACGGTATGCAGCAGGGCCTGGTGCGAGTTGGTGGGATTAGGCTCGAGGTAGAGAATGTTAGCAAAGTTGATTCGCAAATACCCTGCGGCCGTTTTGAAGACTGGCCGTGGCTGGGGACCATGATTGATTTTTTCCACGACAAATTGGAAGTCCTTAGAGAGGCGCTCCTCAATGTTGTCTTGATCCTTGGCGATAAAATCCAGCGCCTCGGTCCGGTAGCTATAAGTGGTCGGGAGGAATTCATCGTGAACGGTGATGAAGATAATAGTAGCCAAAATATCGTTTTGGCGAATCAGCTGGCTGAGCTTGAGGCCAGCTTTTTTGTCACCGTTGATTTCCAGATCCAGCAAATAAACGTTTTGCACGCTGGGAGTAGGCAGATTGGTGACTAGTTCCTCAGCCGACGACCAGATAGTGATATTAAAGGATGTAAGATGGAGCCGTGTACTAATCCGCTCCAGGACCTTTTTGAGGTATTGTTGTTCAATCCACTGGTCCTCTAAGACAAAAATATTCATTTAAATTGCTCCCGTAAAAAAGTACTAAGACAATAATAATAACTATTCGTGCAAACCGCTATCTTTGACGGGGGGCCAGGAGAATTTTGTGCCGTTCACTGAAAAAAACGTCAGTTACGTGAACGCCACCGTTTTGGAGCCTGAGCTTGCTCAATTGGGCACTATGCTATAATAGACCGGTTATTAAAAAAGATTGGAATGAAGTAACATGAATAAATTCAAAACGGCGAGTAAGACCTACCTGATCATCGGCTCCTTGATTTTTGGAATGATCTTCGGTGCTGGCAACCTAGTTTTCCCGGTCCACTTAGGACAGCTGGCCGGGCGAAACTGGCTGCCGGCCGCGGCGGGTTTTATCCTCTCCGGGGTGCTGCTCCCGCTCTTTGCCCTGTTGGCAATCAGTATCACCCGGTCACGGGGCCTCTTTGAGCTGGCCCTGCCGGTCGGGCCCTGGTTTGCCCTGATTTTTCTTCTGCTGGTCCACGCCACGATCGGGCCGTTTTGCGCCACGCCCCGTTCCGCAACGGTTCCCTACGCCATTGGGGTGGCGCCCTACCTGAGCGCCAAGATGCAACCAGTAGGATTAGCCCTCTATACCGGGGCCTTTTTCCTCCTGGTCTACTTCTTTGCGACGCGTGAGGGCAAGATCACCGAGATTATCGGCAAGGTCTTAAACCCGGTCTTTTTGGTGATGCTCTTCGTGATTTTCCTGCTAGCCTTCATCTGGCCAATGGGAAAACTGTCAACGCCGCAGCCGACGACGGCTTACGTGCACCACGCTTTTACCAGTGGCTTTCTCCAAGGCTATAACACCATGGACGCCTTTGCCATGCTGGTCTTCGGGGTGACAATTGTTGCAGCAATTTCTCAAATGGGCTTTAAAGGCAGCAAGGCGGTTTCCCTTGCCACCACCAAGGGCGGCCTGATTGGTTGCCTGGGGGTCGGGATCATGTACTTCGGCCTGATCTACCTGGGCACCACCAGCCGGCACCACTTTGCGATCGCCGAAAACGGGGGGACGACGCTCAACCAGGTGGCCCACTATTATATGGGAGACTTCGGCAACGCCCTTCTGCTGACGCTGGCGACGATCACCTGCATGACGACGGCGATGGGGCTAGCGATTGCTTTTTCCCAGGATTTCCACGAGCGTTTTCCAAAGATTTCCTACAAGGCCTTTTTGCGGATGAACTGTCTTTTGTCCTTTGCAATCGCTAATTTAGGACTGGACAAGATCGTTCTCTGGTCTACACCGGTGTTGATGCTGCTCTATCCGTTGGCGATCGTCCTCGTGTTGCTGGGGATGTTTTCGCCCTTTTTCGGTAACGCCCCGGTTGTTTACCGAAGCGCCTTGCTTTTCACCTTTGTACCAGCGCTCTTTGACATGGTCAACTCCTTCCCACCGGTTCTCCGAGACTTGAGTGGCAGTCAGAGCTTGATCAGTTTTGCCAAGCGTTGCCTGCCACTCTATGATCTGGGACTGGGCTGGCTACCTTTCGCCCTGGTCGGCACCGTCCTCGGACTGGTCTGCTGGCGGCTAACGCTCCGTCGGCAGTAGTGTATAATATGAGTAGAATTTAAGCGCAAGGAAGTGAGCAGGATGCAGCGGCAATACTTGAGCATCGACGTGGGTGGAACAGCCATTAAAAGCGCCGTCATCGACCATTCAGGCAACATTATTGTTAAAAAACGGGTGGATACGCCGCACCAGAAGGCCCCGTTCCTGCATGCCCTGACGACGATTGTTGATCGCCAGCCGGCCGTAGCAGCCCTTTGCGTCAGCGTGCCCGGCATCGTCAATCCCACGACGGGTGAGGTCCGGTTCACGGGTGCCCTGGGCTTCATGGGGGAATTTGCCCTGGCAGATTACCTGCAGCGCTATGCGGGCCGGCCGGTCTATGTCGGCAACGACGCCAACTGCGCCACTTTGGCCGAGATGTGGTTGGGCAACCTCACGGATGTAGCCAACGGTGCCGTGATTACCCTGGGAACCTCGGTGGGTGGCGGCATGGTAATCAACGGCCAGCTGCTGCACGGGCCCCACTTCCGCGCCGGAGAGCTGAGCGCGATCATCAATAACGCCGACTTTGCCGATCCCCACACGGCCACGGTGGGGGCCAGCACGTCGGCGGTGCGGATGATCATGGCGGTCGCCCAGGCTTGTTACCTGCCCGACCCCAAGGATGGTCGCCGGGCTTTTCTCGAAATCAACCGTCATAACCCGGCCGCCTGGAAAATCTTCAGCGACTTTTGCCGGAAGGTAGCGGTCCTGATCGTCAATATTCAGGCGGTGGTCGACCTGGACCGGATCCTGCTCGGCGGGGGAATTAGTGCCCAGCCGATCTTGATTACAGAGGTTAAGCACCAGTTTCAACAGTTGCAGGCTCAGGACCGCCGCCTGCATGATGACATTCAAATGCCCGCAATCATGGCGGCCCATTTTGGAAACGAGGCCAATCTGCTGGGCGCCTTGTACGGCCTGTTATTGAAGATCGAGGAGGAATGATTGATGACAATTCGTGCGGTAGCAACCGATATTGACGGGACCTTTTTAACGAATAGCCGGGATTATGATCGGGCGCTGTTTCGCCAGGTTTACCAAAAGATGGCCGCTCGGGGGATCCGCTTCATCGTGGCCAGCGGAAACCAGTATTACTTCCTGCGTAGTCTTTTCCCAGCAGAGGCCGAGCAGCTGGCCTTCGTGGCGGAGAACGGGGTTCTGACGATTGACCGGGGAAAGGAGCTGCACTGTGGTCGCTTGACTCCGGAAAACGCTCTGGCGGTTTGGCAATACGTTGCTCAGCTGCCGGGGGTTCACGGTGTTATTTGCGGGCGGAAGAGTGCCTACGTGATGAAGGACGCACCCCAGGGCTTCAAGCGCGGGATGCGGCAATTTTACACCCGCGTTCGTGAGATCAGCACCTTTGCGGATATCCAGGACGACCTGATTTTCAAATTTGCTCTGACGGTTCCGCCAACTCAATTGCGGGAGATTTCGCATGCCATTGACACCCGTTTTGCCGGGATCATCCGGGCCACGGCCAGCGGCTACGGGGCCATCGACCTGATTATCCCGGGGATGGATAAGTCGTACGGCCTCAAGCTTCTCCTCAACCGGTGGGGCCTGGATCCCGCGGAGCTGGTGGCTTTCGGTGACGGTGAAAACGACCTGGAGATGTTTGAACTGGCCGGAACCAGTTATGCGATGGGTAACGCTCCGGCCAATGTTCAGCGGGCGGCCAGCCAGGTGATCGGCACGAACGACGACCAGGCCGTCCTGCACCAGTTGACACAAATTTTAGAACAGTAATAAAAAATCATCCTTGCCATTTTGGCAAAGATGATTTTTTACTTCTTCCGGTATGGAAAGTGCGCCATCTCTGGCAGCCGGTCCCAGCGAACGGGGTAGCCAGCACCGTGGGCACAGAAGACCGAGTCCGGGGTGTTGGCGAGGTCGGCCACCGGATCGTAGGCATGGTTCAACAACCGCCGCCGCGTCGTGACAGGGCTGGTAGCCGGCCACGATGCATTCGAGCTGCCCCTGGCCATGGGTATAGTTGCGAACCTCCTGCTGATAGTCACGCATTGTGGCCACCGGGGCCGTACCGGTGATGGTGGTCAACGCTCCCTCGGCTGACAATTCGAAGCTGCCGTGCATCTTCTGAAGATCATTGATCGCCCGGCCGACCATTTCCTGGGGCAGGGTCAATCGGTAGCGATAGCGCGGCTCCAACAGCTGGCACTTGCCCTGGGCCCGCAGCTCAATTAGCCCCTGACGGACCGCCCGCCAGGTAGCCTCGCGGAAGTCGCCACCGACCGAGTGGACGATGCTGCCGCGGCCGCCGATCAGGGTGATCTTGACGTCGGTCAGCGGGGCCCCGATCAGGACGCCCAGGTGCTCCTTGGCCCCCAGGCTGGTCATGATTTGCTCCTGCCAATTGTGGCTGAGCACGTCGGTCCGGCAAGTATTGGCCACTTGCACGCCGCTGCCGGCCTTGCCGGGCTCCAGCAGGAGATGGACCTCCGCGTAGTGGCGCAGGGGTTCGAAATGCCCCACGCCCTCGACCGGACCGGTGATGGTTTCCTTATACAGGATTTGCCCCTGATCAAAGCCGAGCTGGAGGCCGAAACGTTGGTCGAGCAGCTGCTGGAGAATTTCCAGCTGGACCGTCCCCATCAGATTGACGTGGATTTCCTGGAGGTGTTCGCTCCAGGAAACCCGCAGCTGGGGATCTTCGTCGGCTAGCTGCCGCAGTGCGACCAGACAGCGGTGAAGATCGTTGCCCTGGGGATCGACGGCGTAGGTCAGGACCGGCTGAAATTGGACCTGATCCTGGTCTTGCTCACTCCCGAGCCCCTGACCAGGGAAGGTTGCACTTGGCCCGGCGATGGCACAGACGTCCCCAGGTGCGACCTCCTGTTGGATAGTAAACTTGCGGCCATTATAGTCCCGCAGTTGATCGGCCTTTTGCCCGTCCGCCAATTCGGCCTTGGCCAAAAGCTTCCCGCCGGTGACCCGGACCCAGGTCAGGCGATCATTGCCGTCGTGGGAAACTTTGAAGACCCGGGCGCCGAATTCCTGGTGAGCCTTAAAGGGTAGCGTCCAGCGCTTCAATCCCGCCAAGAGTTGGTCGATCCCGGTGAGCTTGAGGGCCGAGCCGCGGTAGCACGGAAAGACCAGCCGCTGCTTAATCAGGCGCTGGATCGTTGGGTCCGCTAGTTCGCCGTTTTCCAGGTATTCGGTGAGGGCTTCTTCATCCTGGCTGGCAATGTCCTCAATGGTCCCGGAGGCTAGCGGTGAATCGAAGGGAAGGCAACCGGCGGAGAAGCGGCTTTGCAGCTGGCTGAGTACCGCCTGGGGATCCGCGCCGACGCTGTCAACCTTGTTGATGAAGATAAAGGTCGGCACCTGGTAGCGCTCGAGCAGCCGCCAGAGACTGGTCGTGCTGCCGGTCAGCCCGCTGGTGGCGTCGACCACGAGGATTGCGTAATCGAGAACTTGGAGAACCTGTTCGGTCTGGGCCACGAAGTCGATATAACCAGGCGTATCGAGCAGGGTAATCGCCAGATCCTGGTAAGTAAATTGAGCCTCGTGCGAGTAGATGGTGATGCCCCGCTGCTTTTCCAGCTGGTCGGGATCAAGGAAGGCGTCCCCTTTGTCAACCCGGCCGAGTTTGCGCAGGGCCCCGGTCTTGTACAGGAGGACCTCCGAAAGGGTGGTCTTACCGGCGTCAACGTGGGCGACAATGCCGGTAACGATTTTCTTCACGATTAATTCCCCCTCGGAAATTACTTTTGTTTCTTGACCTGGACGACCATTACGTCGCAGAGGGCGTTCCGGTTGACGTAGTTGGTAACCGAACCAAGCACGAAGCGTTCCACGCCGGACAAGCCGGTGGTCCCCATCACGATCAGGTCATTGTGGTGGTCCTTGGGGAATTCGCGCGCGATGACCCGCTTGGGGTTGCCGAACCGGATGTGAATGCTAACGTCGCTGAGCCCAGCCTTTTCGGCCTTGGCCTTCAGGTCGTCGAGCCGTTCCCGGGTGGTATGGACGGCATCGAAGGTCTGCTTTTCACTGAGGACGGCGTTACTGTAGCCGTCGGTAATTTGATCGACCTGGGTGACGTTTAAGATGTCGAGGTGGGCGTTGTTACGCAGGGCACTGTCGATGGCGGCGTCAAGCACCTGGCTGGTAGCCTGGGACCCATCGACGGCGACCATGATGTTGTGGTATTGGAAGTCGTTTGC
This sequence comes from Limosilactobacillus kribbianus, assembly GCF_026413145.1. GTDB lineage: Bacteria > Bacillota > Bacilli > Lactobacillales > Lactobacillaceae > Limosilactobacillus > Limosilactobacillus kribbianus. Next base: position 14,355 of record NZ_JAOVYZ010000021.1, read on the forward strand.
CATAATCAAGAACTCCTTTAAATGTTAGGTAATCACCTATATTATAAGGGCTTTTCCTGCATTTCGATATAATTATTAACTGTTTCGAGTGAAAATAATTGAAAACGGTTGCGAAGAAGACTACACTACGTTAATGGAAACTAAATGACAGATCACTGCATTTAGTATGATTATATTAAAGAGGGGTTACACTATGCGTTATGTTTCAATGACGTCCCACAACATCGGGATGAACTTAGCTACAGAACAATATCTGATGAACGACAAGGACTTCGGTAACGAGCCACTGGTGCTGTTCTACTATGAAGAGCCATGCATCATCGTCGGCCGGAACCAGAACACGCAGGAAGAAATCAACCAGGACTATGTTAAGGAACATAACATTCGCGTAACCCGGCGACTGTCCGGTGGTGGCGCGGTTTATCAGGACATGGGGAACCTGTGCTTCTCCTTCGTGGTTCCAAGCGACAGCGAGGAATTCGGGGACTTCAAGTCCTTCACCCAGCCAATCGTTGACGTCCTTCACAAGATGGGAGCTACCAGTGCCGAGGTCAGTGGCCGAAACGACATCCTGGTTGATGGTAAGAAGTTCTCCGGCAACGCCATGTACTCACGGAACGGTAAGACCTTCTCCCACGGGACCTTGATGCTCAATGTTGACCTGAGCGTGGTTGCCGATGCCCTTCACGTTACTAAGGATAAGATCGAATCCAAGGGGATCAAGTCCGTTCGTTCCCGGGTTACGAACCTGCGACCATATCTGGCAAAGGAATATCAAAACATTGACGTTCCAACCTTCCGGGACGATCTGATCAAGGGCCTCTTCCACGTTGACAGCTTAGACGAGATCAAGGATAAGCAGTACGTGGTTACCCCTGAAGACCAAAAGGAAATTGATAAGATCTACGAACAATACTACAACAACTGGGACTGGGTCTACGGCAAGAACCCTGAGTTCACGACGAAGCGGCGGAAGCACTTCGATATGGGGACGATTGATGCCCGGATCGACGTTAAGGACGGCGTGATCGAAAACATCAAGTTCTTCGGTGACTTCTTCGGACCAAAGGACGTTACCGAACTGGCCGACAAGCTGAAGGGCGTCAAGTACGACCACGATGCTATTAAGAAGGTCTTAGAAGACGCCGGCACCCAGCAATACATTACCGGGATCCCGACCGATGAGATTGCGGACCTCCTGGCCTAATTGAGCTTTAGCAGAATATCTAGTAGAATGGGACTATAACACGATTGGTGGTAGTCCCATTTTGCGTACCGCCAAGTTCACGAGAAAGTGAGAAGAAATATCAATGAAAAATTCTGATAAAGTCATTGCCGTGTCTTCCGTAGCGGCGGTCGTGGCCATGGTTCTCGATGCCATCATGTTTATCCAACACGGGCAATCCCTGACGTCAATGGCCGTTTGGCCGCGGCTGCTAGTCTTCATCATCCTGGCCGGAGTGGTCGACGGCCTGGCCCTGGTCAAGATGCGTTTTTGCGGCTACGCGACCATCTTTATTGACCTCTACTTTGCGATCGCCAGCCTGGCCGCCTTTGAGATGGTGCGGCCGCGGACCAGCGCTTATGGCTTGTTTGTCGAGGCCCTTGGGGTTGCCGGGATCCTGCTCGGTGCCGCGGGTGTCTACTACGGGTTCAAGCAGCGCCACGAATACACGGAGATGCGGATTGAGAAGTTGATGGAGAAGGCGAAGAAGAATGAAACTAACGGTCGATAATTACCTTGAGCTGCTGACTACCAACAAGGTTGAACAGGAGACGGTCGACAAGACGGCGGCCCAGGCCCAACAGAAGACGACATTAAAAGCCGGAATCGAGTTCGTGATTGACCAGCTGGATAAGGGGTACTTAGGCCAGTACCTGGTCAATGTCAAGATGAAGAAGGGGGACCCGGTCAGCCTGCGTCTGGAGACCAACCTGATCAACGTGCCGATGGAAGAGGCTGAGCGCCTAGTGCCCAAATTGCTGGATAAGGGCCCGGCCTACCCGGTCAACCTTTACCTGGTGATGGAGAGCGACGACGTCAACAAGTCCGGGCTGCGGATCGATGAACTGGCTAACGAAACCGATCAGGCGGGCAGCGTTGCGAACCTGACTACCAAGGCTCAGCAGTGGGTTGCCGCGCACCTGGCCGACGTGATGGAGGCCCGGGCTTAGGCTTGCCGATTGGGTAATGACGAGCTATAATAGATTTTGCGATGAGTCGAGAGGTCTGGTAGCAACCCAAATTACTGCCAATACTTTTTCGATTGTGGGGCGCGTTAACCCACCGGATTGTGGGGCGCCTGGGCATTGGCGAAGTGGACGTCGCCGGTGACCCTGAGATAGTATCAATACACACAAAAACACGGCATCATTTATTTGATGCCGTGTTTTTTCATACCTTGTGATAAATTTTAATATCTCATCCCCGTGTACTTCTTGCTGAGGATGATCACCAGGACGGTGGCCAGGATGCCGTAGAGGGAACCGACGTAACCGAGGTCGCGCATTGGGACGAACTGGACGGCGGTCGAAGCGGTGAAGGAGCCCAGTGAGATGCCGATGTTGGCAAAAATCGAGTTCAACGACGAGGCCAGGTCAAGAGACTGGGGATAGTCTCTTTCGGCGATGTCCAGAAACATCAGCTGGGTCGAGGAACCGTAGCAGGAGAAGGCCACGCAGAGCAGGGCGACGACCAGGATCGCGATCCACTTGAAGCTCAGCAGGGGACCAAAGGCGAGGTAAAGGATAGTCATTGCGATGTAGATTCCGCTGAGCCGGTGGACCCCACCGCGATCAGCCAGGAAGCCGCCGAACTTGTTGCCGATAATGAAGAAGATCCCCATCCCGAACAGCAGCCAGTTCAGCCAGGCGTTGCTAAAGCCCATCTCGTTGGTGATCAATGGCCGGATGTAGGTGTAGATCGAGTAGTCGGCCGCGCAGATCGCCACGATGAAGACCACTCCAAGAATCACCCGGCTGTCCTTGAGCAGGGCAAACTGCTTGCCCAGCGTACTCTTGAACTGGGGCGTATCCCGCGGTACCAGCCAGACCAGGCCGGCAAAGACGAAGATCGTTAAGACGGTAATCATCCAGAAACTGTCGTGCCAGGAGAAGGTCGTGCTGATGACCGTCCCGATCGGGATCCCGATGACCGAGGCGATGCTAAAGCCAGCAAAGACCCAGGAGACCAGGCTGGCCCGCTTCTCCCGTGGGGCGACAAAACTAGCCATTACGAGGACGATCGAGATGATTGCTCCGGCCACCGTTGCCGTTAGGATCCGCGAGAGCAGGAGGGAGACGTAGTTTGTGGCCAGCGCCGACCAGGTGTTGCCGACAAAGAAGACCACCATCAGCGTCAGCAGAACGTGGTGCCGTTTCCACCGGTTCGCCATTGAAGTAATGAGCGGGGTAAAGATGGCGTAGATCAAGGCAAAGACCGTTACCAAAAGCCCCAGGGCAGACAAGGAGTCGTGGTACTCATGGGCAATGTCAGGGAGGACCCCGACAATCATGTACTCGTTACAGCCGAGCATGAAAGCAACGAAGACAAAGAGAATAGCTTGCAGGCGATATTTCATGGTGATCACCGTCGACAGGCAGCGTGGCCGTCGAACTTCCTTTCTTTAAAAATTCAGACTCAATCTAGTGTATCCGAGAATGGGCAACAATTCTAGAGGAAAAGGCCAGGATCTTCAAAAAAATGATGATCCCGGCCTTTTAATCTGTCCGTTATTTCACTTATTTGGCGAGGTAAACCTGCTCGTCAATCAGGTCGAAGGAGTGCAGCTGAACGTTGACGCGCTTGAGGGCTTCATCCTGACTCAAGACGGCCTCTTGCCAGAACTGCTTGGAATTGGTGGCCCCGTTTCTTTCGCCGATCACCAGCAGCTTGACGTCCGGGTAGTCCCGGCGCAGCAACTGGAGAACCTGCCAATCGGCGTCACCCTTGTCGGGAGCCCAGGACATGATGACGTAATCCACCTGGGCGCCGTACTTCTTGATTGCGCTGATGGCATCGAGCTTTTCGATTGCGGTAACCGGATGCTTGCCGGTCTCGTTCTCTTTGACCCAGTCCTGACTGTCGGTGGTGTAGATCTGCTGGGTCGGCCGATTGTTGCGGAGCCCCTTGGAGATGTAGCCGTTGCCGGCCATGATCTCCAGGACCGGTGCCCCGTTCAGGTAATCGGAGAGGGCATGGGCGAAGGGCGCGTTGACGTAGGACCACATTCCGTAAGTGTCCTCGAGGTAGTCGCGGAAGTTCCGCAGGGCGGCATCGAGCTTGGGCAACTCTTCGTTATATTTATTCCACAGGCGATCGCCACGGGGGTCACCTTGGGGATACTGCTGGTTGACCCGTTGGAAAATCGTGTCCTGAATATTGTCCGGCAGCAGCATCGTCGGCAGCGGCTGGGGCAGGAGGCCGGCTTTAAGCAGGCGGTCGCTCTCCAGGGCGTTGTTGATCAAGTAGGTGACCGGCGGAAAGTCGTTGAAGAGCTCCCGGTCCCGCGTCAATTCCGCAATGTAGGGTGACTGTTGGACCGTGCGGTGGGCCTTTTTGACCCGTTTCTTTAATTTTTTCAGTTGTTTTGGATTCATTGCGTCTTCCTTACTTGAGTTTAAGGTTCAATTGTTCCTGTTTGCCGTAGAACTTATCAGTGTCATGCCGGTTGTTGCGGCCCTTGAGGTAGCCGTCGATCAGCTGGAAAATCTCGTAGCGGTCATCGCTCGACAGGATCGTATTGTTAAAGGTCAGGTCCCGATCGGAGAAGAAAAGCTTGGCAAGATCGAAGTCGTTGCGATCGGTTTTCCCGGTCAGGTAGTCGAGACTCACGTTGAAAAATTCGGCAAGCTTGCGGGCCTCAATATAGGACGGGGTCCGGATGCCCCGCTCCCAGTTGCCAATCTGGGAGGCGGTGTTGGGTTTTTCCCCCGGCCCGAGATTTTCGTTGAGGTGTTCGGCAAGTTCTTTTAAGGTTATTTTCTGGCCCTTTCGTAAAGCGCGCAGTCTTTCTGGAAACATTCGCTCACTCCCTTACTATATCATTCTTATTTTACCATTGCTCCGCCGCCATGGCAGGAAAAACAATATGCAAAACCACGGAAAGTGTGCTAAACTGTTTCCATTATCAAAAATATGACATGGGGTTAACTATTTTGAATACTGCAATTAAGAAGAAACGTCATCCGCTGCGCAACTGGCTGATTGGGATCATCACCGTTATCGTGGTGGCCATGCTGGCGGCGGGCGCCTACTTTTTCAACGTCGCAATGGTGCCGAGCCACAAGTCCTTCATCAATAATTCCAACCGGATCAGCCGGTCTGATCCGCTCTATGACCAGAAGATGTGGTTTAAGCACGCCCACAAGCAGAACTGGACGATGGAGTCCGCCAGCGGGCATTATCGCTTGGTGGCGGACTACCTGCCGGCGGCCCACCAGACAACCAAGAACGTCGTCATCCTTCACGGCTTCATGGGCAGGAAGGAAAAGATGGGCGAGTATGCGGCTATGCTTCACCAAATGGGCTATAACGTCTTAATGCCGGATGCCCGGGCCCACGGGCAGAGCCAGGGCAAGTACATCGGCTACGGCTGGCCGGAACGCTATGATGTCCGGAAGTGGACGAATAAGTTGATCCAACACAACGGAACTAAGAGTCAGGTCGTTATCTTCGGGACCAGCATGGGCGGGGCCACCGCGATGATGACCAGTGGGCTTCACCTGCCGCACCAGGTCAAGGCGATCGTCGAGGACTGCGGCTACACCAGCCTGAATGCGGAGCTCAACTACGAGGCGGGGAACCTCTATCACCTACCGAAGTTTATTCGCGGACCACTGATTGCCGTTTTGAGCGGGATCAATCGGACCAAGAACGGCTTCTTCACCAGTGAGGCCAGTTCGCTTAAAATGCTGCACCACAACCACTTGCCGATGCTTTTCATTCACGGTGGCGACGACCATTTCGTGCCGACGAAGATGGTTTACCAGAACTACGCAGCCACCCGCGGACCCAAGCAGCTCTGGATAGCGAAGGGCGCTAAGCACGCGGCCTCCTATGCCCACTACCCGCACGAGTACCCAAAGAAGGTCGCTCAGTTTTTGAATCAGTACGTAAAATAAAAAGTCGCGCTTGCGGGCGCGACTTTTTTAGTCTAGCGACTGAACGTAGACAAGTTCGTCGGTTGAGATCTGTTCGTTGAGGGCGTTGGCCAGCTCCGGCTTCAGCTTGCCAGCGGCCTGGCGCTCCTGGACGTAGCTGTGTTCATACTGGAAGGCGTCGATGAAGAGGCTGTTGACGGTGTCGCCGTCAAGCTCCTGGCCCCGGGAGAAGAGTTCCCGCTGCTGGAGGTAGGCCCGGCGAACCAGGGCGACCTCATTGGCGTTTTCGGGAGTCTCGACGCTCTGCAGGTATTGGTTGACCTTCTTGCTGGTGATCTTAAGGATTCGCTGGATTGACTGCCGGTTCTGCTTGGCGGCGGCCATTTGATCCTGGACGGCCTGCTTGAGTTGGGGATTCTGGTCGAAGTGGTGTTGGAGGTGCCTGCGCTGGAAGTGGCGCCACTTGATCCGGTGCCAAAGCAGACGGAAGTATTCCCAGAAGCCGTGCTGACTGTGGCGAAAGACCGCGTGGCTGATGAAACGGGCGTAGAAGTTGGCTTCCTGATCCGTGATCACCCCGTCCGCGTTGAGCTGGTCCACGGTGTCGAGCTCGACCTGGTGGGCTGCCGTCATGAGCTGTTGATAACGCTGCTGGTCCAACTGATGGTAGAGATTAAGCTGAGTACTCAACTGGTCGATGACGACCGCCTTTTCCCGGTGGGCGGTGGAACGGTCATTGAGCTGGTTGATCGCGTACTGGACGGTTGCCGTCAACTGGTGATGAAATTCCTCCTCGGTAAAGCTCTTGGCCTTGGCCGGCAACAGGAGCGGGTAGGCCACGGCACCGACAAGGATGCTGATGAGGATCACGATGGCGGCAATCAGGATGATCGAATTGCGGAAGACAAAGGCGTGATCGTTGATTGCAACCGGCAGTGAGAAGGCCAAAGAGAGGGTGATCGTTCCGTGAATACCGCCGATTGCCATCAGCAGACTGTCCTTGCTGAGGCTTTCCGGGGTGGAGCCAATCTGGACGAGCCGCCAGCGAACCCAGACGAAGCGCATTGCCGTCATGACCAGGTAGAGCAGGAGGGCGATGACGATCAGTTTGGTGAGACTGAGCAGGCTGGTCCGTCGTAGCACCTGGGGCAAAAGAACCCCGAGGAGGACGAAGACCAGGCCGTTTAAGGCGTCGCTGATGATCGTCCAGATGGTGGTGGTGGCGATCTGGACCTTGGTCGAGGTCAGGCGCAGGCGGTCGTAGAGAATGCTGTGGACGATTCCGGCGGCGACGACGGCCAGGATGCCGGAGAAGTGCAATTCTTCGGCCAGCCAGTAGACCACCAGGGGCGTCATGACGTTGATCGGAATCACGATCGAGCCGATGTCGACGTGGTTGCGCATCAGCCCGGTCCGCAACTTGATCAGGATGGTGCCGAGAACGGCCCCGAAGATGATTCCGCCGAAAAAGACGTAGGCAAAGATCCATAACCCATGACTCAGCGAGAATTGGCCGGACTGGTAGGCGGTCAGGGCCAGGTCGAGGAGGACGATTCCGGAGGCGTCATTGAACAGTGACTCGTATTCAAGGGCGCCACTGACGTTTTCCGGCATGGTGACATTGGTAGTCAGTGATTTGACGGCCACCGCGTCGGTCGGGGTGATGATGGCAGCTAGGGTAAAGGCCAGGGCCAGCGGGAAGACCTTTGGCATGGCCAGATGCAAAAGACAGCCAGCAACAATGACCGTGACCAGGGCGAGCATGATGGCGATTGAGAAGATGGCGCGGGTATTCTTCGAGAGATAGCGGAAGGACTGGTTCTGCCCGTCGTTGAACATTAATGGCGCGATCACTACCATCATGAACAATTCGGGGTGCATGGTGAAGTTGGTCGCTCTCGTGGGCAGGCTGGCCAACAAGATCCCGGCAACGATTTGGTAGATCGCCAAGGGGATGCGCGGATAGATGAGGTGGACAACGTTGGCGGCGATCACCGCGGCCAGGAGTAGGATGGTGCCGAGTACTAATTCCATGTCAATTTTTCTCCCTCCAAAATTTATTCATTCACTAGAAAAAGGCCGAGAAACACTTTCTCAGCCTTATTTATTATTCCCGTCCCAGCAGCATCTTGACCCCCATGGCGATGTTGTAGATGAAAAGCAGGAGCGCGATCAGAAGGGCAAAGGTCAGCAGAATGCCAAAGACAGCCCCGGAATGGGCGAGGGTACTGCTGAACGAGGCGATGCTCAAGACCAGAATCGCGAAAATCACGTAAAAAAGCGGGAAAATCTGTGACCAGAAGGCCTTGCGGGCGTTTTTGACGATGGATGGGTCGTCGCTGGCCCGGGCCACGATCCAAACGATCAGTGGAAAGATGACCGGCAGGAAGAGAATGCTAAGGTAGGACAGGGCATTCACGATCCGGTTGGTGGTATTGTTTTGCATGCTAATTTCCTCCCTTTTTCATATATTATGCCCGATCGGCTAAGGGAGGGCAACGATAATTACCTGCAGGAAGACCAAACCACCGCCGAAGAGCAGCCAGTCGCGCCTGGTAATGGCGATCGCTTGGGCGGCTGTCCGAGGCGCCCCTTCGCGAAAACCATGGCTCTCCATCGCCTGGGCGAGCGAGTCGGCCCACTGACTGGCGGCCAGGATTGCCTTGAAGTAGAGGGTTGGTGACCACCAATGCAGGTTCACGCCCCGCATCTGTCCGGCGATTCGGATGATCTTGACTTCCTGGCGGATCTTTGGCAGCAGGTTAAGGGCGGCCAGGATCCCATAGGCGAACTTGCTTGGCAGGTGACAGTCCTGTTCCAGTGACCGGACGAGCAGGAGGGGCGTCGTCGTTAGGCTGACCGCCGACCCGGCCGTGACGTAGACGTAGATCCGAGTGACCAGGACCCAGGCAAAATAAACGTTGCGCTGGGGGCTGAAGAAGGCGATCGTTGCGAAGATCGCCAGGGCCGGGATGGCCGTGATCAGGAGCAGCATGACCAGGTGGCGGCCATTGACATGGTGGACAAGCAGGTAGATTAGGGCCAGGGCGATAATGACCACGTTGGTGTAAAGGTGGGTGGTGAAGGTCACCTCGAGGGCGATGATCACCGCGAGAAAGAGTTTCAAGCTGGGGTTCATGATTATTCACCTCCCAGGTAGGTCAGGCGCTGGTCGGCCAGGTGCAAGTGGTAGTCAACCAGACGATCGAGTCCAGCCAGTTGGTGGCTGATGATGACGATTGTCTGCGGCAGGGCCCGCTGGCAACGCTTGATCAGGTCAATCACAACCGCAAGCGATTTTCGATCAAGCCCGGCGAAGGGTTCGTCCAAGAGCAGGACGGGGTGGCCAATCATCAGCATTACTAGGAGCTGGAGCTTTTTGCGCTGGCCTCCGCTGAGGGAATAAACAACCCGGTTTTCCATTCCCGCCAGGCCAAAATCTTCCAGGATCGTTTGCAAGTGGTCATTGGTTAAGACTGGTTGTCGCTGGTGCTTGGCACTGAGGGTCAGCTCCTCAGCCACCGTGACGTTGAGAAACTGATCGTTGGCCTGCTGAAAGACCATTCCGACTTGCTGGTGATATTTCCCGGGTGATAATTTAGCAATATCGGTTTCCCGGTAGGAAATATTTCCCCGGTAAGGAATCAGCCGGGTGAGCGCTTTGAAGAGGGTCGACTTGCCCACCCCGTTGGCCCCAGTCAGCAGGGTAATCTTGTTTTCGACGATCGGCAGGCTGGCGTCCTTAATCAGTCGACTATCTCCTCGCTCAATAGTCAAATCGTTTAGTTGCATAATTGCCGGCGTTGCGGAGTCAGGAATGGCCGTGTGCAACGGCGCCTGACTGGCGTTGTCGGCTTGGGCAATCAGGGCCCGTCCCTGGTCGGGGCTGAGCAATTGGACCTGGCGATCGCTAAAGCGGTAGACCCGCGGATCCAATCTGGAGTAGCCGTGACAGTCGTGGTCGGTGACGATCAGGGTGTGGCCGGAATGCTTTTGCCACTTGGTCAGCTGGGCGATCAAAAAACGGCGGTTGGCCTCGTCAATGCTGGCGAAGGGTTCGTCCAGCAAGAGAATTTCCGGACGCATGACCAGAACCACGGCCAGGGCAACCCGTTGCTGCTGGCCACCGGACAGGGTCGCAATTTTGCGGTCGAGAAAATCCGTTACCTGGCAAAAGTCAGCCGCCTGCTGGATCCGCTCCGCCATCTTTTCTGCGGGGACCTGGCAGTTTTCAAGGGTGAATTCCATCTCGTGTTGGGGCGTGTCCATGGCAAACTGCATGGCCGGATCTTGAAAAAGCATTCCGATCCGGGGACGGTGGCCATTATCCGTGGGGACAACAACCTGCCCACCAGTTACTTCGCCCCCATATTTCGGCAATAGGCCGGCGATGATGCGCAAGAGGGTCGACTTGCCGCAACCGGAGGGACCAACGACGAGCGCGCTCTGGCCCAGTGGGAATTCAACATCAACGTGATCAAGGATCGGCTGCTGGTGTTCGAAGCGAAAGGTCAGCCGGTCGGTTTGAATAGCGTCCATTGGCTCACTCCTTAATGACGTGGGCCCGGTTGAGCATGTTGATGATCAGCTTGTTGAGGACGCCGCTGAAGAAGAAGATCGACAGGAAACGCACGACAAACATTACAATCAGCATGTGGCCGGCAAAGTGGCTGTAGCCGTTCCGGAACCAGTCCCAGCCGAATGTGATCAGGGTCGTCGAAAGGGAGACGGTCAGAACGGTCAACCAGTTATAAAGCCTGTAGAGGGTGACGGTAAAGCCCAGTTCGGTAGCGACCCCTTGCACGGCCCCGGAGATTAGGTTGGAAGCCCCCCACTGGTCACCGAGAAACATTTCAACGGCCGCCCCGAGAAACTCGCCGAGAAAAGACGAGCCGGGCAGACGGAACATGAAGCCGGCGAGGGGACCGGCCATGCACCAGATCCCCATGGTGATGTCGTTGGCCATCGGGCCGTAGCCAATTGGCGTTAGCAACAGGGTCAGCCCGTTGTAGACGAAGCTGGCCGCGTAGTAGATGACCCCGAAGATGATCCCAATCAGGGCCAGCAGGATGATATCGCGTAAGTGAAAACTTCTTTTGTGCATCAGAAAGACTCCTTAAAGCGAGATTTAGATTAAGGCGGTCAACGGGTAAGAAAAAGCCCCACAATAACAATTGTGGGGCAGTATTATCTCTTATTATTTACCGAATCTCCCTCCGCTGGTATTGTCCAGTTCAGGTTCAATGGGTATTATCTCAGCCATTCGGCACCCCAGACATCGTATTAATCTCACCACTTATGATACATAACTTAGGGATAAAGTTCAAATCGGGGAAAGGGGTGCAGGCACGGATGACAGAGTTTATAATAGTCGATGTCAATAAATTTACGAGGTTATGGAATGTCTGGGTTAAGTTTTTTTGCTTTGTTAGTTGTTATCGGTATCTGCGCTGGAATCACGAGTGCGGCCGCGGGACTGGCATCTCTAATATCATATCCGTCGCTGCTGGCGCTGGGTTTGCCGCCAGTGATCGCAAATGTGACTAGCAGCTATTCGACGGTTGCCAGTGGGTACAGCTCGGTCTTGGCATCAGCCCGTGAGCTGCGACATAATCGTAAGCAGATGTGGCTGATGATCCCGGTCGTTTTGGTGGGGGCAATGATTGGAGCGCTGCTCTTATTTACCCTGCCGAGCAAGTACTTTAAAGAATTGGTGCCTTTTTGTATCGGGGCCGCTGGGATTATTTTACTCTTTCCCCATCGACCGCGTCAGGCTCACCCGGAATTAATTCAAAACAGTCGGGCGTTTGGCCGTTCCCGCCTGCACCGGGGACTGGCCTGGGTTGGCATCTTTTTGGTCGGCCTCTATTCCGGCTACTTTAACTCGGGGGCCGGAGTGATGATGCTGACACTCCTAACTGTCGTCAACCGCCAGCGGCCATTTGCAATTAATAATGCCCTGAAGAACGTGACTATGACGGCCACTAACACGATGGCTGCCATTATCTTTTTCCTGGAAGCGGGGATTCATTGGAACTACGTGATCCCGCTTTTCTTAGGAAATATTCTGGGCGGAATTCTCGGGCCGATCATTGTGCGGCATCTCCCGGGGCGGCTGATGCAAATCATTGTTGGGATCGGGGCCTTAACGCTGGCTATTTCACTGATAATTAGAAACGTAATGTGAGGAAGAACCAATGCCAAGTCAAACCTTTATCAATCTTAAGGATGCCAAAAAACAGCGGGTGCGGACTGCCTTGCTGAATGAGTTTAGCCAACACAGTCTGGCAACGGCTGAAGTGGCGCGGATCATCAAGAATGCCCAAATTTCACGTGGCGCCTTTTATAAATACTTTGCCGACCTGACGGATGCTTACCTTTACCTTCTGCAGGAAGTTTTGGTGGCGATCCACGTTCCTCTGGGCCAGACGGAGCAGCAGCTTGCTGCGTCAGACTATTACCAAATGGTCGCTAAGTTCGTTGACCGGGTTCACCAGGGACCATACTATCAATTTGTTCGCAACCATTTCCTGACTAACGAGGGGATATTGCCGCAGGAGAACGGTACGCAGCTGGAACCACAGACCGACACGCAATGGGCAGTGATGACCCTGTGCCACGCCACCATCAAGGAGTGCCTGCTGGCGCCGGACGATCGTGCCCGGGCCTTGGCGCGTCTCAAAAAAATGCTGAAGAAAATTACGGAATAACAAAAGTGAGTGGGAAATAACCATCAGAGTGGGGCGTATGGCTAGCCTAGGGCGGGAGTCGGCGTTGGAGGCGTCGGCTTTCGTCCGTAGCTAGACACTAGCCCCACGGTTATTTTCCACGTTATCTTATTTAATAACATTCAAGAATTAACAAAAGGGATGAAGTCATAGGAGGCTTCATCCCTTTTAGTTAGAAGTGTTTATCTTTGTGGACTAGTGTTCCTTGAACAAGTTGGTCAGCAGGTCCATGAAGACGTTTAAGTAACGTTCCTTGTCAACATTGATAGCAACCTTAACGTTTGGATTTGGATCGTTCAGCTTGGCGTTGTCACCAATGATCCGTGCGTAGTAAGGGCCTTCCTCGTAGACACACTTAACGAAGAGGCTCAGCGTGGTAACGAAGGATGGGTCAATTCCAACACCAACGGCCAGTGGGTCGTGAATGGCACAACCGTTCTTGTCGATGTCGAGGTTGTAGTAGGCGTCGATGTAGAAGTCGGTGATGTCGGCGTAGGCCTTCCCAGCCTTGGTGCCGAGTTCACGCCACTTTGCGGTTTCCTTCTTGGTCAGCAGGGTCCGCAGGGTAACGTCCAAGCCCACCATCGTCAATGGCAGGTCGGAGGTCAGGACTTCGTTGCAGGCTTTTGGATCCTGGTTAATGTTGGCTTCAGCAACCGGCGTAACATTTCCTTCAACGGTCAGGGCACCACCCATGAAGGTAACATTGCCGATCAGGTGGGCAATCTCGGGATCCTTTTCAAGAGCAGCAGCCAGATTGGTCATTGGGCCGGTTGGGATGATGATCAGGTCCTTGCCGTACTTGTGGGCGGCGTCAATGTAGAAGTCCACACCGGATTCTTCTTCCACGCTGCGTTGTGGGTCTGGCAGTTCGACTTCACCGATCCCATTGTTACCATGGATATCCTTAGAAACCTGCATTACATCGAAGTGGTCAGTCGTGCATGAATGCGGCAGACCCTTGTATACAGGAATGTCGGTGTGACCGAGCAGTTCTAGGAGCTTCAGGCTATTTTGTGCGCAAACGTCGAGCAGGTTGTTACCATATGAACTAACGATCCCAATCAGGTCAACTTCTGGAGCAGCTAAAGCGTAGGCGATTGCCAAAGCGTCGTCAACACCAGTATCCAGGTCAAGAATCATTTTCTTTTTAGCCATATTGAGTCCCTCCAAATAATAAGAAAAGTTGTTTACACTTTCAATGATAGATTAGTTTTTCGGTAAACACAATAGGTAAAACGTTAAATTTGGTAGCGCTTCAAAAAGAATTTAATTCCTTAGCGAGATGTTATAATAGTTAAACAAAGTTTTGAAGAAAGAAGGCCGTGTTTGATGACGGAATCACAATATGACGTAACTATTATTGGTGGAGGCCCTGCCGGAATGTTTGCCGCATTTTACTGTGGGCTGCATGAACTGCATGCTCAACTGATCGAAAGTCTGCCTCAGCTTGGGGGCCAGGTAGCTGCCCTTTACCCGGAAAAACAGATTTGGGACGTAGCCGGCCTGCCGGGAGTTACGGGCCAGGAGCTCGTTGATCACCTCAAGGACCAGCTGAAAATTGCTCCCGTGGACCAGTTCGTCAACGAGACGGTCGACGACGTGATCAAGGAGGACGACGGGACTTTTACGATTAAGTCCGCTGAGCGCACCTCTCATTCCAAGGCCGTCATTATTGCACTAGGAAACGGGGCCTTTACTCCCCGGCCGCTGGCATTGGACGGCGCCAAAGAATTAGAAGGCCATCAATTGCACTATTTCGTCACCCACAAGGCTGACTTTGCCGGGCAACGGGTCGCCGTTTTCGGTGGCGGTGATTCCGCTATCGACATTGCACTGATGCTAGAGCCGCTTGCCAAGGAGGTTTACCTGGTTCACCGACGCAATCAATTCCGGGGCTTGGAGCACACGGTGACGCGCTTGAAGCAGTCTTCAGTTCAGCTGGTGACGCCCTACCTGCCGAAGAGCCTGCAGACAACGGCTGATGGAGCAGTGACGATTGGCTTAAAAAAGATGCGCAGCGATGAAGAAACGACTCTGACGGTGGATCAGATGGTGGTCAACTACGGCTTTACCTCAAATAACGCGGCTTTGGCAAAGTGGTCATTGGACTTGGCCAGTGAACGGCGGCTCCTTAAGGTGGACTCGACGATGCAGACCAGCGTGCCCGGTGTCTACGCCATCGGTGACGGGGTGACTTATCCCGGAAAGGCAGCCCTGATTGCGACCGCCTTTGGGGAGGCACCGACTGCGGTAACCGCATTGGCTAAGCAACTTTATCCGGACAAGCGGATGGCCACCCACAGTTCTTCGATGCATATTAAGCAAAAATAAGAAAACGCAGCAGGCTGCTTGAGAAAAGCAACTTGCTGCGTTTATTCTTGGCAAAGATGATTGCATGTCAGTACCCATTAAACTACCATGGTAGTGTTGATCAATATGTTTTTTGGTTAAGAGGGGAAAAGAATTGTTTGGAAAAACGAAACGGTTTGTACTTGTACTCGTTTGTTTGCTGACAGTTAGTTTGGTATTTTTTGGCCCGGCCAATCGAGGAAGTGCCCAGGCGGCAACTAGCCAGAGCAGCCACATGCGGACGCCGATTGACTGGCATCAGTCCTCAGAGACTGTTCCCTATCCCGACCTCAAACAGGCCAAGAATCTCTGGGTTAAAGTAGAATTGAAGGCCAACCGGACTTACATTTATGACGGCAACAAGCTGCTTTATACGATGTATAGTTGCGGCGGCGTCTATCAAAAGGATAAGCAGACCGGCAAGATGAAGAGTTTGACGCCGACCGGGACCTTCCATGTTCAATCGGAACGGGGCGACCATTTCTTCAACTCGCAACTGCAGGTCGGTGCCAACTATTACACCTCCTGGCATGATCACGGTCAGTACCTTTTCCACAGCGTTCCAACAACGGCTGACGGTTCCTATAATAAGGTTGAGGCGGCCAAGCTGGGTAAGACGCAGGGATCCCACGGCTGCATCCGGCTCTCGGTGGCCGATGCTCGTTGGATTGAGCAGAACTTGCCGACCGGAACTAAGGTTGTGATCGTTGATTAAGCCAGGGAACGATGGCCTTTAAGCTGCAGATAAGCAGGTTAGCCAGGACGAAGATAAGGACAGCAGCCTCCAGCGAGATCCTGACCAGCGGAATGATCAGGCTGAGCAGGTTGTATAAGATTATCAGGAGAATGAGGCCCCCGTCGCTGATCAACAGGTGTTGAACAAAGGAGCGGGGGAAAAGTCGTTTGAGCATGATGGGCCTCCTTTAACGAATCGTCACCGGCGTTCCCTTAGGCAGACTGCGCAGCCAAAGGGCGTCCGGTTGGGATACTTGAATTGTGCGCGGAAAGTTAAAACTTTGCTTAAGCCAATTCTTGGCAACCGCGCGCTGGCCAATCGTGGTAGGAGCGACAAAATAAAGATGGTGGTTAAGCGCCACCCAGTTGCCGGCGCAAAGGACCTGCCGACCGCCAACGTGAGTAATCTGTTGACCAAAGTGGCCCTGGCTGCTGGTGGACTGAGAACTGGCGTTGACCCGGGCGTGCATGGTGTAGATGACCCGGTGGCCGCTTAAAACGAAGATCTTCTGCAGCTTAGTTACCGCAATGACGCGCAAGTGAGATTGCTTGTGCAGATCGGGGGAGGCTTTGCTTTCGGAAGAGTGGTTGCGATTAGGACGGCGCAGTCGGTTCGCGTTGGCAACTTGACTGGTCCGACTGGCATCCGGAATGAACTTGCTGCTGCTCAGGTAGGTGTGGACATTAATGATGACGATACTAATTATGAAGAAAATGGCGATCAGGTAAAAGAGATGCTTTAGTTCGCGATTCATTAGATATTGATTCCTTTGTGTGTAGTCTATCTTCTATCTTAGCGTATTTGAAACCAATCAGTATACTTTGGGAGAAATTCAATGAAAAAATTTTGGACAATTATCATGACAACGATCTTGGTGCTCTGGAGCGTAATGACCGTTCCGGCCCATGCTCAAGCGCAAATTGATGCCTCGGCTGCGATGATGGTGGATGCCACCACGGGTCAGGTAATTTACGAACAAAACGCCGACCAGAAGCTGCCGATCGCCTCGGTCAGCAAACTGCTCACGGCGATGGTCGTGGAGGACGAGGTGAAAAATAAGCAGATCACCGGCGATACCAAGGTCAAAGTGAATGATGATATTGCTGCTGTTTCCAACGACCCGAATTATTCGGCAATCGGTCTCCAGTCGGGGGAATCATATACAGTGCGTGAATTGTTAAACGCGGCCCTGGTCAAATCAGCCGATGGGGCCACGCTGGCACTGGCCATGGCGGCGGGCGACAGCGTCGATGAATTTACCATCAAGCTCCAGCAAAAGGCCCAGAAAATCGGTCTGAAAAATTATTCAATCGTGAACCCAGTCGGCCTGACAAACAGCGATCTCAAGAATCTCAAGTCAAATCAGTATGCGGATAACGCCGAGAACTCCATGACGGCAAGGGACGTAGCGATCATGGCTCGTTATTTTGTTAACCACTATCCCCAGCTGCTCCAGGTGACCGCCCAGAAGCAGGCGACCTTCTATATTGCCAAGAACAAGTCGAAGGTGGGCAAAAACCTGAACGAGATGCTGCCGGGTGGCAAATACACGGTCCCCGGAGTGAAAATCGACGGGCTCAAAACCGGAACCTCGGATGCGGCGGGCGCCTGCTTCGTAAGCACCGGTCGCTACCGGGGGCATCGGATCATCACGGTCATTTTGCATGCCAACGGGCAAAACAAGGATAACCGCTTCGTCCAAACCCAGCGGTTGTACCAGATGCTCAAACAAGATTATCACCTACAGACGGTTAAGGTCGCTGCCAACCTGCGTCAGCCGAAGATCGCCGATGGGGCTCAGCGCCAGGCTTCATTGGGGCCTAAGCAGGTCACAGTCTGGGGTACCAGCAGCCCCCGGCACTACACGCTGGCAGTTAAATACCGGGCCAAGTTGGTGAATAAGCAGGATCAGCTTGTGGCCCCCCTCAAGCGCGGCCAGGTAGTCGGGAGCCTTGAATTGTCCGGCCCAGGTCTGAAGTCCGTTGACAGGAAGGCCCTGACCTACCAATTGACCAGCACGCAAAGCATTCTGCGTGGCAATTTCTTCCAGCGACTATTTCACTAGCGGCAGGGCTAGGATCAGCATATCACGCAGGTGAAGTCGGTTTTCGTAGATCGGCTGGCGGTAGTTGCGGACGAAATAGTCCCGGGCGATGCCGACCACGCGAAAGCCGACCTTCTGATAGAGATAGAGTTGAGCAAAACTGGTAGAACCGGTGCCGACAAAAAGTTTATGGTAGCCGTGTTGCCTACCGTATTGTTGGGCAAATTCCAACAGGCGAGTGGCGACATGCTGGCCTTGCCAGTGGGGATGGACCGCAATGTTTTTAATCTCCAGTCGCTGGCCATCCTGTGGCTGCAGGACGATGCTGGCGATTAGCTCTTGCTCGTGCCGCGCCTCAAAAATGGTGCTGCTATTGATGTAGCGCTGAATGGCGGCGCGCTCGGGGTCGGCCAGCAAAAGGAGCTGCCAGTGCCGGGACGTCAGCTTGGTACATTGTTGAATAATCATTTTAGAAATCACCTCAAAAGATAAAAGGGAGCACCCATGAAATTCAATGTCATTAAGTTAAGAGCTTGACAATTAGTGGTCGGTTCTTACAGGATGTCGTTTGAAAAGTAATTCGTTAATTTTAAGGCCACCTAAGTAGTAATCGCGGTTACTAATTAGGTGGCCTT
>NZ_JAOVYZ010000022.1 GCF_026413145.1 Limosilactobacillus kribbianus
ATTGATTCTCGACGCTTAGCTTTTAAAACACCTTGGTACCAAGGCTTATTTAAGTGCGTCAAAAATCTGGTCAAAACAAGTTTGTCAGTGATAATTTTATCTTGACTTATTACCACATGACTTGAAATCGTTTGCAGGCGTTGCCTTTAGTATATGAGATTTAACTGTTAGTTGCAAAGAAGGCCAGTCTGCCGGGAAGCTCCCGACAGACCGGCCTTTAATTTTATAGTGTGTTCTTAATATCGTAAGGCTTTTGACCCTTGCCAGGCTCTTTGGCGGCATCCTTGGCATAGAAGATGGCGTATTCTTCATCGTCGGGCCCCTTGGCAATCACCAGGTCATCATTACGGCGTTCTCGCTTGAAAATCTGGCCCTTGCGCACGGCCTCGTTGTAGTCATGGATGTTGGCAATTGAATCGCCAGGATTGAAAAAGATCCGTGTTTCCATACTATTCTCCCCTTTCTACGCGCGACTTGGTAAGTCTATTTTAGCACGATCGAGGACGTGACCGTGAGCAGCACGGCGAAAATCATTCAGCCAGTAGCCATTTTCCAGTGGCAACATGGTATCCAGTGCGTAAACAATCAGAGTGTAGTCGTGAGTCTTATCTGGTGGCTGAGGACCGACATAACCATTGATGATCTGCGGATCGCCGTTGACCAATCGTCCGGCGTTGCTGTTACGCCCCTGAACAAATTGGTCAGCAAGCTGGCGGCTGGCATCAGCCGGAAGTTCGGTCATATTTGCTGGAATGTTAGTGGCCAGCCAGTGAATCCAGGTAAATCCGCAGACCGGGGTGGAGTCGAAATCCACGAAGACGATGGCAAACGCTTTTGTGCCGACCGGAGCGTCACTGATCAAAATCGGAAAAGACTTGATCGGATGGTCAGCTAGCATGGCAGAAGCGGGAGCGTACTTGCCGTACTCGTCCGCTAGCAGGCCATTTTTAAGAGGTACAGAAATTTTCATGAAAACTCATCTCCTATTCAAGGTAATTATGTCGCAGCTGCGCTAGTTCCGTCGGGCTGATTGCGAGGTAGTCGGTCAAGTAGTGGTGAACATTTCCATAGTTAGCTTCGATCGTTGTGATCGCCTTGGTAAGGTAATCAGAATTGACGGAGGCCAGCTCACGGCGGTTGTTAATCAGGACATCGGTTGCCGGGCCCTGGGGTAGGTTTTGACGCATCTGGGCCAGCCATTGTTCTCGAAAGTCTTTTGTTACCTGGTTAGTCAGCAGGTAGTCCTGCAGAATTGTTTCACGGGGAACATTCAGCGCGCTAAGGAGCAGGAAGGCCGCCATTCCTGTCCGATCCTTGCCGGCAGTGCAGTGGAAGATGGCCGCCCCCGTTTCATTCGCGATCAGGCGCGCAAACATTTCCTGGTAAGCCTTCTTAGCACTCGGCATGGTCGCCATTCGCTCATAGACCTCCAACATGTGCCGGTAGCCGTTGCCGGGTTTGCTCATTCGCTTGGCAATCTCCGTATCACTATGCGAAGCGTCAGTCTCGTCCTCGACGAAGACGGGCAGGTGGTAATAGTTGGCACCAGCGGGGACGCGGTCAGGATCCTTGCTAATTTCGGCAAAGCCCCGCAGGTCGATATCAACAGTTACGGGAATCTGGGCGAGTTTGGTCAGGTCCTGGTTGTCAAGTTCGGCCAGCGATCCGGTACGGAGAAGCCGACGCCACTTCACCGTCTGGCCGTCGGTGGTTTGATAACCGCCCAGGTCGCGGAAATTGTAGCCGCTATGAATGTCAAGTAAACGTTCTGGCATTGTGATCCTTCTTTCATTAAGATGATTAGTTCCTATTCTAAACCATTTTTACCTAAAAATGGGGCCAAAGCCATGGCCAGCTTCTTGCCAGCCGCACAAGATCCCGCCTGGTCGGGATGGAGGCCGTCAGTGAAAGACGGGCACCAGTCGACGGTATCGATGACCGGGAGCTGATATTTATGACCAATTGCCGTGATTTGCGAGCGAAAACTTTGGCTAAACGGGATCAGCAGGATGAGCAAAACGGCGGGAAAGGTTGCCAACGCTTGTTTGATAAAGGCCTCGTAGGCGGTGGCAAAGTCAGCAGCGGTGAATCGGCGGTCATTTACGCCAAGGTTGATCACCACGAGCTGGGGACGATTGGGCTGCCAACAGGTATTTTGGTCGATCCGGGGTAAAAAGCCGCTGGCCACTGGTACTCCACCAGTGGCTGGGCGGAGCACCCCGCCGGCAGAATAAGCAATTCGGACACTATCAACGTCGAGCAGGTCAGCCGCAATGGCCGCATAGTTGCTTTCGGGCCGGTAGTCAATGGCGGCGTGCTTTCCATTGATCCAGCAGCCAGCCGTAATCGAGTCGCCGATGAAATCAACAACGGGGCGTAGCGGTGCCATCGAAATTTGTCCGATATCGTCAACTTCGATGGAACGAATGGCAAAGCCTTGGTCACCGCTCCAGACCGCATCAAGGTCACTGTTGCCCGCGGTCATGATCTCAACCGTGTGAGAGTCGGGGCCGATGGTGAAGTCGGCTCTGCCACAGCTGGCTGGGAACCGTTGCCAGGCTTGATCATCAAGCCGCATAGCATATTGCTGACTGGGACCGAGCTGAGCATGGCGGTTCGCTACGTTAACAACAAGGTGGTGGCTGTTGGTCACCTGACAGCGGAGTATGCTTCCCAGATTGGTCGTATAGAGGACCGGACCATCGGAAAAATCTTTAATGGTCCAGCGGCCGGTTCGGCTGGCAAGCGGAAGCAGTTGTTGTGGGGAATAATTCTGCATAATGATCCTTCTTTCGCAAATCTTAATTTTAAGTATGGTACCACAAAGCCCTGATAAATGGACGGTCTGGCGGCATTTTACGAAAGCGCTTGCAAAAATTACAAAATAAAAATGTAAGCGCTTATTGACAAATCGGGTAAAGAAGACTAAATTAGATTTAGTAAAAGTTTACTACACTTGTTTTACAATCTGTTGGATTGAAGCATGGAGGTTATTGTGATGGATAAACAACAATTTTTAGATGAATATAAAAAGGTCTTCAACGAAAACGGCAAGGACGTCTTCTTCTCACCAGGCCGGATCAATGTGATTGGTGAACACACCGACTACAACGGTGGGCACGTTTTCCCATGTGCTATTAGTATTGGTACTTACGGGGTTTACGGTCCGCGTGAGGACACCACGGTGGCCATCTACTCCGCTAACTCCGCCAAGGAAGAAAACAGTAAGATCATCACCTTTGACATCAATGATGACCAACCACAAACTGCCAAGGACGAGAAGTGGGTTAACTACTTCAAGGGGATGCTGGTTTACCTGAAGCAACGCGGCTACAAGATTGACCACGGGTTCAACTTCTACATCCATGGTTACCTGCCATATGGTTCTGGCCTTTCTTCATCTGCTTCCATCGAAATGCTGATGGGGAACCTGCTGAAGGAAGAATTCAACCTCGACATCGACGAAATCGAACTGGTTAAGCTCGGTCAGAAGACGGAAAATGACTTTGTTGGTCTGAACTCCGGGATCATGGACCAGTTTGCTGTCGGCATGGGGAAGAAGGACAACGCCATCTACCTCGACTGCAACACCCTGGAATACAAGTACCTGCCACTGGAACTCGGTGACTACGAAATCGTCATCATGAGCACCAACAAGACCCACTCATTGGCCGGCTCCAAGTACAACGAGCGGGTTCAGGAATGTGAAGAGGCTGTTAAGCGCCTGAGCAAGGAGCTCGACATCAAGAAGTTGGGTGAAATTGACCTCGACACCTTCGACCAATACACCTACCTGATCAACGACGACACCCTGATTCGTCGTGCCCGTCACGCCGTTAGCGAAAACGAACGGACCAAGAAGGCCATTGACGCAATGCAGAAGGGTGACCTGGAAGAGCTCGGTCGCCTGATCAACGCTTCTCACGTTTCCCTGAAGTACGACTATGAAGTCACCGGGAAGGAACTGGATACCCTGGCCGAAAACGCTTGGGAACAACCAGGCTGCCTGGGTGCCCGGATGGTCGGCGGTGGTTTTGCCGGCTCCGCTATTGCGATCGTCAAGAAGTCCGCTGCTGACGAATTCAAGAAGAACATCGGCAAGATCTACCGGGACAAGATTGGTTATGACGCCAGCTTCTACGATGCCGAAGTTGTCGACGGCCCACACAAGCTCTAATAATTCAGATTTAGTTGTTTGAACGCTGAAAATGAGGGGAACGAGATTCAATGAAGTTAATGGAAGAATATGCTGATAAGGTCATTGCAAGCGGCGCCTATGAACCGCTGGACCGGATCTACGTTTTGAACAAGATCCGTGGCTTTGTCGGTGATGAAGACGTTGAAGCAAAAGACGGGAAATCCCTGGTTAGCCAACTGGTTGACCTGGCCGTTTCACGCGGCAAGATCGAAGATGGTCAGACGGCCCGCGAAATCTTAAACGATCAGCTGTACGATCTGATGACACCACGTCCGTCCGTTGTTAACCACGAATTCTGGGAAAAGTACCAGCAGTCACCGGACACGGCAACCAACTGGTTCTACAACCTGTGTACCAGCAACAACTACGTCAAGGTCGAAGCTATCAAGAAGAACGTTGTCTTTGACAAGCCAACCAAGTACGGCAATCTAGAAATCACCATCAACCTTTCGAAGCCGGAAAAGGATCCAAAGGCCATTGCTGCTGCTGCCCACGATACTAAGAAGAAGTACCCGCAATGTGCCCTCTGCATGGAAAACGAAGGCTACAAGGGGCGCTTAGGTCAGGCCGCCCGGAGTAACCACCGGGTCATTCGGATGATGATCGGCGGTCACAAGTGGGGCTTCCAGTACTCACCATACGCCTACTTCAATGAACACTGCATCTTCTTGGACAGCAAGCACGAACCAATGCACATCAATCGGCAGACCCTGATCAACCTGGTCGAGATTGAGAAGCAAATTCCTGCTTACTTCGTTGGCTCCAACGCCGACCTGCCAATCGTCGGCGGCTCCATGCTGGCTCACGAACACTACCAAGGTGGCCGACACAGCTTCCCAATGATGAAGGCCGAGATCAAGAAGCCGCTTGAATTCAAGGACTTTCCAGATGTTGAAGCAGGTATTGTTAACTGGCCAATGAGCGACATTCGCCTGACCAGTGCTAATACGGAACAACTGATTGACCTCGGGACCCACATCATCAACGTTTGGGATCACTACAGCGACGAGAGCTTAAACATCAAGGCCTTCGACGGTGATACTCGCCACCATACTGTGACGCCAATTATGCACCGCGATGGCAAGAAGTTTGTCCTCGACCTGGTTCTGCGTGACAATAACACCAGCGACCAGTATCCACTGGGCATCTTCCACCCACACGAAAAGCTTTGGCACATCAAGAAGGAAAACATTGGTCTGATCGAAGTCATGGGTCGGGCAATCCTACCAGCACGGCTGAAGAGTGAATTGGCCGAGGTCAAGAAGTTCTGGCTCGGTGAAGACAACCAGATTGCCGACAGTCATTTGCCGTGGGCCAAGGAAATCCAGGCCAAGATGACCATTACCAAGGACAATGTGGACGAAGTAATGGAACAAGAACTGGCCAATGTCTTTGCCAACGTGCTTGAAAACGCCGGTGTCTTCAAGGATGACGCCGCGGGTCAAGCCGGCTGGGAACGCTTTGTTGAAAAATTATAGTAAAAGTTGGTAAAATAGTTTGTAGTTAAAACGGAAAGGGTTGAATTAAGAATGGCAGTAACGTTGCGCGACATTGCGAATAAAGCGGGTGTTTCGATTGCAACCGTCTCACGGATTCTTAATAATGACGCGACCCTTTCCGTCAACGAAAAGACGCGGCAACGGGTCTTAGACACTGCGGAACGCTTTAACTACACAAAGCACAAGCGTTCCCAAAACAACCGGGTGCAGAAGATCGCGGTTGTGCAGTGGTATTCGCTGACCCAGGAGCTCGATGATCTCTACTACATGGCCATTCGGATGGAGATTGAACGCTCCGCCCAGCAAAAGGGTCTCCAGACGGTGCCAATCTACCAAAACAATATGGAGGATATTCCTCAGGATGTTACCGGCGTGATCGCGATCGGGAAGTTCAGTGACTCCCAGGTCAAAAAATTGCGGCTGGTAACTCCCAACATTGTTTTCGTCGATTATGACAGCCTGGCTGCTGGTTACGACTGTCTCGTGCCCGACTTTGAAAATGCGGTCCATTCAGTCATTTCCGAATTCTTGGATGAAGGAATTGACGACATCGGAATGCTGGCGGGGACGGAAAAGACGACCGATAACGAGATCGTTCCTGACCTGCGGCTGTTCTACTTTGAAAGTGATCTGCGCCAACGCAACCTCTATCATCCGGAGTATATTTTTGCCGGCAACTACACCTCGATGTCCGGTTATCAGGTGATGAAAGAGGCGATCGCCAAGCTTGGTGATCGGCTGCCCCACGGGATCTTTATTGCCAATGATCCGATGGCAGTCGGGGCCCTCAAGGCGGTTCAGGAAGCCAAAATTGAGATTCCCAACCGGCTGGCACTGATTAGCTTCAATGATACGGCCCTAGTCAAGTATGTCTACCCAAGCATGTCGGCTGTCCACGTTGCTACCGATGAGATGGCCCATGCTGCCGTGGACATGATGATTAAGCGCCTGCAAAACCCGGACAACGACCCATGCAAGACCGTTGTCGGTACCCACTTGATTAAGCGTCAAACAACTAAATAAAACCAATACAAAAGGCCTCGTTCGCAGCAACGTGAACGGGGCCTTTTGTTATTTTTTAATTCGCTTTTGGTACCACCGATACAGAGAATAGGCAGCAATGAACGTCATGATCACTAGCACCACCGTGGTGTACTGATCAAAGATAACGACGATTTTTGCCCATGACTTGCCTACCCAGGCACCGAGGCCAACTAGAATAGTATTCCAGACGGCACTTCCGATTGTCGTCAGCAGGCAGAAGCGGGGAAGTGGCGTTTGGGCAATTCCCGCTGGAATCAAGATCAAGCTGCGGATGACGGGAATACATCGACCATACAGGATTCCACCGGTACCATGCTGGTTAAACCAGTTGACCGCCTTTTGGGCATCGTCGTGGCGAAAGCCGAGCAGCCGGAAGGGCCGACTTGCAAGCATGCTTCCCAGTCGGGCCACGGTGAGTTGACGGCCCAGCGCGTAGAGGATTAGGGCACCGATTAGTGAGCCCAGGGTGGCGCTGAAAATTATGCCGCCAATTGTCAGTGTACTCTTGGTGGCAAGAAAGCCACTCATTGTCAGGATGATTTCAGAGGGCAGGGGTGGAAAGATATTTTCCAGGGCAATTAAAAGGGTGATGGCTAGGTAGCCATAGTGGTTGATGAGGGTGGTGATCCACGCGTTCATTCAGCACGCTCCTATCGAAAATTAGTTTTGGTAGACCTTTTGTCCACCGATCCATGTTTCACTAACTCTAACATCTTTCAGCTCTTCTGGCGCGGTCGTGAAGATATCTTTATTCAAAATTACAAAATCGGCATCCTTGCCGGCCGTCAGGGTTCCATTTTGATCAAAGCCACCGATCTTAGCTGCGTCCCGGGTGTAGCCGAGAATTGCCTGCGGCACCGTGATCGCCTCCTCAGGGTTGACCACGTCGCCATTAGCGGCCTTCCGGGTGACCGCCGCATAGATGCTGTAGAAGGGACTGTCAGGTTCCGCCCAGGGCGTACATGGGGCATCGGAGCTCAGACCGAGCAGGGCAGAGGAGTTCAGCATCGTCTTGACCCGGTAGGCGGTCTTGAACTGCTCTGGCGAGAGGTAGTTCCGGTAGGACTCGTCTTCGGCAAAGTAGAAGATTGGCTGGGTGACCAGGGCATAATTCATTGGACTGGCGTCGATTTGGGCAAACATCTCATCGGTCATCAATGAGGCATGTTCGATCCGGACTGATGGCATATCCGGCAACCATGGCTGCAGGTCTTTGGTAATGTCGATGACCCGTTGGATGGCGGCATTGCCCATCGCGTGGATGGCAATCTGGAGCTTGTTTTTTTGAGCAAAGGCCACCTCCTGCTTGAGCTTTTCCACGCTCGTTAGGCTGACGCCCATTTTGCCGGACGGGTAGGGTTCTTTGTTGAAGGCCGTCTCACCGGAGATGCTGCCGTCCATGAAGACCTTGATGCCGGCAACCCGCAGTTGTTGGTCACCACTGGGCGTGAGCGGCGCCTCTGGATCCAGTTCATCGAAGACGTAGTAGATCGATGTCTTGGGGGTGAAACCGGCCTTCACGGCGTCCTGGTAGAGTCTGAGGGTGGTATAGGGCTTCATCCGCCCCATCATTTCGCCAATTGCTACCAGGCCGTTTGCCAGGTAGTGCTTAGAGCTGTTGACCATGTTGGTGACGTCGTTTTCGTAGCTCTGGGCGGACTTGGCCCGGATCAATAGTTGGGAAGCAGCTACTTCTCGCATGAAGCCGGTTGGCCGGCCATCGGCGAAGCGTTCAATCTTGCCGCCAACCGGGTCGGGAGTGTGCTCGTCGATTCCAGCGAGTTCCAGGGCCTTAGAGTTGCCGACTGAAGAATGGCAGTCCGAACGATAGATAAAGATCGGTTGGGTCGTGGAGACGGCGTCCAGGTCATCGCGGTTAGGGCTGCGGTGCTCAGCTAGCTTGGTTTCATCGAAGCCCCAGCCCTCGATCCAGGTGTCAGGGCCCTTACCGAAGCTTGGCGACTGGCGGAGGGCCTCCTGCATTTCCTTGATGCTGTTGACGTTTGGCGGGGTGCAGGCTGTGCCGTGCAGGGCGTCGGCGATGTATTTGGGGTGGGTCTGACAGTCGATCAGGCCGGGGAGGACAGTCTGGCCGTGCAGATCGACTACCGTTCCCTCAGGTGCCAGTGCGGTACCCACGGCTTTGATTTTGCCGGCGTCAATAATCATAGAGTCCGCAAAGCTGGTTTCGTCGGTTCCCAGAAAAATTTTTCCGTTAACATAAGTGGTTGTCATCTGAATAACCTCATTTCTTTTGCGCTTTTATTAGCAGTTCTAAATATAATCCTACCTGACTTTACCGAAATATAAATCGCTTTCACCTGTGTAAAATAAAAAGTGAATGCATGCTGACTAGTGATTTTAAACCGTTCGGATTTTAATGACAAATTGTTAAATTTTTGCAAAAAATGGACTGAGATGTGCTAAAGTAGAACAAGACTATCTGAGAGGTTGGATGAAAAAGTGAAAAATTACCGTTTTAGCCGGCTCAGCATGGGCTGGCAGATTATGATTGGCCTGGTCCTCGGGATTATCTGTGGGGTCCTGTCCTACCATAATCAAAACGCGATTGTTGCGATGCAAAGTCTGGGAACCATCTTTATTCGGCTGATCCAAATGATCGTTATGCCGATCGTGGTTTCCTGCCTGACGGTCGGGATTGCCAACATCGGGGATATCAAGAAACTGGGGCGGATCGGTGGAAAAACGATCATCTACTTTGAAGTCTTAACGACGATTGCCCTGATTCTCGGGATCACGATGGCCAATCTGACCCACCCGGGAACCTTTATCAATATCCATGACCTGCACGCGACGGACATCTCGCAGTACATGTCGACGGCGAAGTCAGCCGCCCACAACAGCGGCTTCTGGCCTTTGATCTTGTCGATTATCCCGACGAACATCTTTAAGTCGATGGCCGACGGGGATATGATGCCGGTGATCCTGTTCTCAGTCCTCTTTGGCTTGGGAATCGCTGCCGTCGGGGAGAAGGCCCAGATTTTGATCGACGTCTTGAACGGGGTGGCCGAGGTCATGTTCAAGGTTACCAACTGGGTTATGAAACTGGCTCCCATCGGTGTCTTTGGCCTGATCGGGATGACTGTGGCTGAGATGGGGTTGAAGGCCCTCCTACCATTGGGCTACTTTATCCTGATTGCCTACCTGACGATGCTGATCTTCATCATTGTCATCCTCGGCATTACGGCCCACCTTTTCCACCTGCGTTACTGGAAGACGATGCACGTGATCTTGGAAGAAATCGTCCTGGCCTTCACCACCGCCAGTTCCGAAGTAACGTTGCCACGGCTGATGAAGAAGACCCATTTGATGGGGGTGAGCGAGGGGATTACCTCCTTCGTCATTCCGACCGGCTACACCTTCAACCTGGACGGGTCGGCGATCTACCAGTCCTTGGCCGCCATCTTCCTGGCCCAGGCGTACGGCTTGCACCTGTCCCTTTCTCACCAGATTACTTTGCTGGTGGTCTTAATGATCACTAGTAAGGGGATGGCTGGGGTACCAGGGGCGTCTTTCGTCGTCCTGTTGGCCTCTGTCTCCACGATTGGGGTACCAATGGCCGGGCTGACCTTTATCGCCGGAATTGACCGCTTCGTCGACATGGGCCGGACGGCGGTCAACGTGGTCGGCAACTCGATTGCCACCCTGGTCATCGGTGAATCCGAAGGTGAATTGGACCGGAAGCAGTACAACGAGTACCTGGATAATTATGGAAAAAGATAAAAAAGATAAAAAAGATAAAAAATAAGTAAAAAACAAAATCGCCACCCGAGTTGATTGCTCACGGTGGCGATTTACTTATTCTTTATTTTCTTGTTCCGGTGCCTGCAATTCGACCCCGCGGTGCTCAACGCTGGTGCTGAAGACGATCTGGGTGCTAGTCTTGCCAAAGCGTTGCTGGATGGTGTTGATGAAATCATCCAAGTTGGTAGTTGAGGGGAAGACGACCTCCATGATCTCAGAGTAGTCGCCGGTAACGCAATTGCACTCGATCACGTTGGGGATGCTTTGAATATACGGGTAAAATTCCTGTTTTTGACGAGGCTCCAGTTGGACCTGGATAAAGGCCCGGACGTGGAACCCGATTTGTTCCATGTTAATGCTGGAGTGGTAGCCGGTGATAATGCCGGCCCGTTCCAGCTTGGTGATCCGGGCGGCAATGGCTGGCGAGGAAATGAAGCACTCCTTGGAGAGATCCTTTAATGAGGCCCGGGCATTCTGTTGTAGTAGGTTGACAATTTTCCGATCAATTTTATCCATAAGTACTAGCCTCACTCAATCAATTGTTTCATAAGATGATAAAAAGTTAATTTTCTAATCAACGTTTAATATACCTTCAAATTGTAGGGGATTTTTGCGCAAAAGTCAATTTTGAAAAAAGTTTCCCGATCCAAGAAGCAGAGTTCCGTAAGCGCTACAAATAATGTTACAATATATACAAAAGCTGTATGAAGTGGAGGCTCAATATTATGGATCAAGAATATCAAAACATTTTAGTACCAGTTGATGGCTCAAAGGAATCCGAGCAGGCACTGCATCGGGCAATCTTTGTTGCTAAGCGGAACGGGGCGCACATTGATATCTTAAACGTTATTGACACCCGGGCGATGGCCTACAACTTCGCCGGAATGTCCGACGGCAGCATTGCTTACCAGTTGGTTGACAAGTCCAAGGAATACCTGGACGGTTTGCTGAAGTCCGCCAAAACCAAGGATGACTTTGACAACTTAGACATCCACATTCGGCTGGGGAACCCGAAGACCATCATCTCCTTCGACTTCCCACACGATCACCATAACGACATGATCATCATGGGTGCTAGTGGTCTTTCCCGGATGCAGCGGGCGGTTATGGGCTCAGTTACTTCCTATGTTAAGCGGAATGCACCGGTTGACGTCCTGGTTGTCCGGACCGATGTGGATCAGGTCAAGGACTAAGCGTCTGATTATAGTCTGAATTAAAAAATCATCCGTGAATCGTTTTTCGATGCACGGATGATTTTTTGGTTAGCCTTCTTGTTGAATCTGTTTGATCACCTTGGCCGGGACACCGCCCACGACGACGTTATCCGGGATGTCCTTGGTGACGACCGATCCCGCAGCCACAACGACCCCGTTGCCAATCGTGACTCCCGGGCAGATGGTGGAGTGGCCACCGATCCAGACGTCATTGCCGATGGTAACCGGCTTGCCGATCCCCAGGCGCTTCCGCCGTCCCTTGGTCGTCAGGGGATGATTGACGGTGTAGATGTCGGTGTTCGGGCCGATCCAGACGTTGTCACCGATGTTCACCGGGGTGATGTCCAGGACGGTCAGGTTGTAGTTGGCCAGGAAGTTGTCGCCGACGTGGATGTTCTTGCCGTAGTCGAAATTAAAGTTCGAGTGGATCACCAGGTTCTTTCCGGCGGAACCGAGGATCTCGCGGGCCTTGGCCTCCTGTTTGGCTGCCTCGTTTTCAGGGATGGCATTGAATTCCTGGGCGAGGGTGGCTGCGTTGAGCTTGCGGGCTGCTACCTCGGGAGCACCGAAGTTGTACCATTCGCCCGCTTCGAGCTTGTCGAGTTCAGACATTAGTTATCATTCCTTTCTGGACGATCAGCAGAGAGTGACAATTCACGTTCATCCTTAAATTGTTGCAGCAACTTGGTGTACTTGTCAGTTGCCAGGTCCGAAGAGATTTTGCCCAGCGGCAGGTGGGTTGGCAGCTGGTCGCTGTGGTTGGTGACCTGATCAATGATGATTTCAGCGGCCATCACTGGGTCGCCGGGCTCGTGGTGGGCGCCGTTGGCCATGTCATCGATGAACTTGGTGAACTGCTCGTAGTCATCGTGGGTCGGCATCGTCTTGTGCGATGACCGCCCCGCCCAGTCGGTCCGGAAGCCGCTTGGTTCGACCAGCATGGTCTTGATGCCGAGATCCTTGACTTCCTCTTCGATCGAGCCCGTGATCCCTTCGACGGCGTACTTGGTGCCGTGGTAGAAGGAGAGGGTCGGGAAGGAGTAGAGACCACCGATCGACGAGAAGTTGACGATCACGCCGGACTTTTGCTTTCGCATAATCGGTAGTGTCTCACGGGTCATATCAACCAGGCCCCAGACATTGACGTCGAACATGTACTTGACGTCTTCCAGGTTAGATTCTTCAAAGGTACCGAAGTAGCCGAGCCCGGCGTTGTTGACCAGGACGTCGATGCCGCCAAAGCGTTCGGTAGCACTCCTGACAGCGGCAACCACCTGGTCGTGCTTAGTGACGTCGAGGATCACCTTGGCGATTTGCCCGTGGTCGTACTGGTCCAGGTAGTCCAGCTGCCCGGCCTTCCGCGAGGTGGCGACGAGATTGATGTCATCGTGCTGGGCCAATTGAATCGCTAACTGCTTGCCAAAGCCGGTGTGGGTACCGGTAACTAGCCATGTTTTACTCATCATCAAGATCTCCTTTGTTAAACTCTTTTTGCTGTTTTCTTCTCTACAAGTGCTATACTACAAGTTAAACCATGGTTTAAGTCAACGGGAAGGACGGATTTTTTTATGAGATATTCAATTGGTGATGTGGCAAAAAAGATGGACGTACCAATCTCAACCCTCCGTTTCTATGATAAGAAGGGGCTGCTGCCCTTTGTTGACCGCGATGAGGCCGGCCGGCGCTCCTTCAAGGACAACGATCTCAACTTCCTGGAAGTGATTGAGTGCATGAAGAAGTGCGGAATGACGATCAGTGAAATCCGCCACTTCATCGACCTCTGCATGGAAGGTGACATCACCTTAGAGGAACGTTACGAGCTCCTGGCCAGGGAGGAGCAGGCGGTTGCCAAGCAGATCGCGGAGCTCAAGGCCCAGCAAGACTTCCTTCACTATAAGATGTGGTACTTCAAGACGGCTCTGGAGGCGGGGACCGAGGAGATCCACATGACCCAAACCGCTGAGGGCGAGCGGATCGATCCAGACATTCACGAGCAATACCAGGCGGCCCTGGCGAAGTGCCACGACATCAAGGAACTGACCGATTACCAAAAGAACTACGCGGCTAAGCAGCAGGCCTAATCAAAAAGACCCGTTCGAGATTTTCTCCCGAGCGAGTCTTTTTTAGTTGAGGGCTAAGTCCTCTTCAAATTTGTTAGCAGGGACAATTACTTGTTTTCCAGGTCCTTCTTGGTGACCTTCAAAACATTGTCCTTCGAGGTGACTTCTTCACCGGCTTGCTTCTCCAGTTCGAAGTCAAACTCTTCGCTGTTAGTGACGGTAACGATGACGGTGTCATCGAGACCAGCCTTCTTGATGGTTGGGTCCCAGAATTCCATCAGTTCATCACCCTTTTCGACGTGTTGACCCTTGTCGAAGTAGGTAACGAAACCAGTACCGTGCAGCTGAACAGTGTCAATACCGACGTGGATCAGGAGAGCAACGCCGCTGTCGGAAACCAGACCAACCGCGTGCTTCGTGGAGAAGGTTGCCCGAACAGTCCCGGCAAATGGTGCATAGACCTTACCATCGGATGGCTTCAGGGCAAATCCTTGACCCATGCTGCCGTTGGCAAAGGCAGGGTCCTTAACATCCTTGAGTGCCACTAAGCTACCAGCAACTGGGGCTGGGATTTCAGTAACGCCTGGCTGTGGAGCAGGTTGTGCTTCTTCAGCGTTGTCGCTTTCGGCATTGCCGCCGTTGGCGAATTGCTTCCCCCAAGTTTGTTCCAGTTCAGCAACGATCTTGGCGTGCATCTTTTCATCCAGCTTAACCTTCTTGGCGAAGATCAAAACGGAGATGATGATCATGATGGCAGGAGCTAAGAACATCACCATCTTGAACTTCATAATTCCGGAAGCGGTCAGCGTCTTGGCGGTGGCACCAGCGGTCATCCCGGCAGCAATAGCCGTAGGACCGATGATCCAACCAGAAACGGCACCGGCGAACTTATCGAGCAGTGGACGAACAGAAAGAGTTAACGATTCATCACGGTGACCAAGCTTCAGCTGACCATATTCAACTGAGTCGGTAATCGTCATCAGGACAACCAGGAATACCAGTGGCTGTGGAATGAAGAATAATTCGGCACCGATCAGGACCAGAACAAGTGACTGACCAGCAAAGGCGAAGATCAGCAGACCAACAGCCAGCAGTGCAACGGCACCGTAGAAGAGCTTCCGCCGACTGATCTTGTTAGTGAACAGTGGGAAGGTTAAGACGGAAATGATACCAACGATCGTGTTCAGACCACCCAGGATGGACAGGGCACGAGAATCACCCAGAATGTAGGTGAAGTAGTAGGTTTCCATACTGTTAACCAGCGTGATACCAGTAGTGTAGAACAGGTAGGACATGGCGATTGAGAACAGTTGGTCGTTCTTAATCAGGATCTTGAAGACATCTTTCAGCTTCGTCTGTTCCTTGTTTTCACGAAGCAGTGACTTCTGTTCGTGAGTACCAAGACCAACACCGATCGCGGTGATGGCGGCAACAGCGGCAACGATGGCGGCAAAGATGAACCAACCACGGTCGTCACCGGTCCCACCGTTTTGGTGAACGGAGAAGAACAGAACGACTGGCATGATGACCAGCGTAACAATCTGGGCACCGGCAGTTGAACCAACCCGGGCGAAGGTAGCAATCTTGTCACGTTCGTGGGAGTTGAATGACAGGGCTGGCAGCATTGACCAGAAACCAACATCATTGAAGGAGTAGAAGATATCCATGATGATGTACAGAACGGCGAACAGTACAAGGTATAAATAAGGGCTCTTAACGTTAAGTCCGCCGAGGTTCGTGAACAGTGCAGCCAGGATGACAGCGGAGATAATCCCACCGCCGACAACCCACGGCTTGAATTTACCCCACTTGGTATTGGTCCGGTCAATGGCGTTACCAATCATTGGGTCGATTAACAATTCGATAATCCGCAGTACGGCAATGATGGTCGTAACTATTAAGACCATGTGGTCATTGAAGGCTTTGTTACCAGAGTTAAACAAGTGACCGGTAACGAACATAATAAAGTAAGTTGAGAGCAATGCGTAGAAGGCATCATGCCCGAAGGCACCCATCGAGTAGGCGAATCGTGCACGGCCAACGTGTTCAGTGCTCTTTGAACTATTGTCCATATTGACTCCTCTTTTCTGCAACAACTTTGATGTAACTTACAAGTGTAATGTTAAGCGCTTTCAATAAATATGTCAATGCTTTTTTAGTAAAGTTTTACGAGAAATCAGATCATCTGTCTAGTTCAATTATGCACATTGGCTTCAAACTGTTTGGCAAAGCGGTTCTTTCTCTCCTTTGACGGTCAGCGGTGCGAAAAGTGGAGGGTGTTTTGTAAAACCAAATTAGTAAAATTTTAGAATAAAAAAGGCAACCGTCGCATCGACGGTTGCCAATTTAAGCCTTGCTTACAATTTAATTATTGTTCTTCGTACCAGCTGTAGTGGTAGTTACCTGGGCGGTCAACCCGTTCGTAGGTGTGAGCACCGAAGTAGTCACGCTGAGCTTGCAGTAAGTTGGCAGGCAGAACCTTTGCCCGGTAGGAGTCGTAGTAGGAAATAGCGGCAGAAAGGGCTGGAACAGGAACACCGGCCTTGATTGCCAGGGAAACCACGTCCCGAATTGCCTGCTGGTACTTCTTGGTGATGTCCTTGAAGTAGTCGTCCAAGAGCAGGTTCTTCAGGTCAGGGTTCTTGTCGAAGGCATCGGTGATGTTTTGCAGGAATTGGGCCCGAATGATGCAGCCGGCACGCCAAATCTGGGCTAATTCACCCATCTTGAGGTTCCAGTTGTAACGCTCGGAGTCAATCCGCATCTGTTCAAATCCTTGAGCATAGGACATCACCTTACCGAAGTAGAGGGCTTCCCGAATCTTTTCGATCATTTCCTGCTTGTCGGCGATAGAAACATCTTCGGTGACCTCAGGCAGTTCCTTGCTTGCGGCTACCCGCTCGTCCTTCATCATTGAGATGTAACGAGCGTAAACGGCTTCGGTGATCACGGATTGTGGTGCGCCACCGTCAAGGGCCGTTTCGGAACTCCACTTCCCGGTCCCCTTGTTGGCACCCCGGTCGAGGATCATGTCGACGATTGGCTTGGACTTGTCGTCACCAAGGTCGTCCTTACGAGTCAGAATGTCGGCGGTGATGTCAACCAGGTAGGATGACAGTTCACCCTTGTTCCATTCTGCGAAGGTCTTGGCAATGTCATCGACTGGCATCTTTAAGACGTTTCGCATGATGTTGTAACTTTCGTCGATCAGCTCTTCGTCACCGTATTCAATCCCGTTGTGGACCATCTTAACGTAGTGACCAGCCCCGTTTGGACCAACATAGGTAACGCATGGCTTGCCGTCTTCTTCGGCCTTGGCAGCAATTTGTGTCAGGATTGGTTCAACCAAGTCGTAGGCTTCCTTTTGGCCACCAGGCATCAGGGCTGGGCCGTGGAGAGCACCAAGTTCACCACCGGAAACACCCATGCCGATGAAGTTAATGCCGGACTTATCAAGCTTGGCGTTCCGGGCCATCGTGTCGTGGAAGTTGGTGTTCCCACCATCAATCAGGACGTCACCCTTGTCAAGCAGCGGCAGCAGTTCATCGATGACGGCGTCGGTAGGCTTCCCAGCCTTGACCATCATCAGGATCCGCCGTGGCTTTTCCAGTGAAGCGACGAAATCTTCAATCGTGTAGCTTGGGACCAGCTTTTTATCGCTGTGGTCCTTCATCATTTCGTCGGTCCGGTTACGGTGCCGGTTGTAAACACCAACAGTAAAACCGCGACTCTCAATATTCAGAGCGAGGTTCTTTCCCATGACAGCTAAACCAACAACACCAATTTGTGCTTTTTGATCAGACATTCAAGTCACTCTCCTCATATAAAAACTTGTGAGCTGTTTCACAGTTACCATTATAGCAAATCAGTCAAATACTGCAATTGAAAACCATTCAATATCAAAAAGCTTTAAGACTTTGCAGCCTTAAAGCTTTTTGATTATTTTTAGTGGTTAAGTTGGTAAACCCACTTCCGGCCATCACGGGCAAGCAACTCGTCAGAAGCGGCTGGGCCCATGGAACCAGGCGTGTAGTTAGGGAACTGTGGCTTTTCGATGTCCCAGAGTTTGCGGATAACATCCACGAACTTCCATGCGTAGGCAATTTCGGCCCATGAAGCAAAGTTGGTGTGGTTACCTTCCAGAGCATCGTGGAAGAGCCGTTCGTACGGTTCAGGTGCTTCCTTCTTGTCGGTGTCGCTTTGCAGATGAGACAGTTCAACTGGCTGCGTAACAAAACCTTGGCCGGCGCGCTTGGCGTTCAGTTGGAGACCGAAACCGGACTTTGGTTCAACGTAGATCGTCAGAACGTTGGAGTTCAGGGATTGGTCGCTTTCGTGACGTGGGTCGGCAAAGATGTCGATCAGTGGCTTCTTGAAGACAACGTCGATCCGGGTGAACTTGTCGGCTAACTTCTTACCAGTCCGAACGTAGAACGGTACTCCTGACCAGCGGTAGTTGTCAAACAGAAGCTTGGCAGCAACGAAGGTTTCAGTACCGGATTCTGGGTCAACCCCGTCAGCGTCACGGTAAGCTTCCGTGCCGTTACCGGCGTCGTATTGGCCACGAACAAAGTTAGCTGCGGCTTCAGATGGAGTGTAAACCCGCAGAGAACGCAGGGCCTTGATCTTTTCAACCCGAACATCGGAGTCGGTGAAGGAAACAGGCTGTTCCATTGCCAACTGAGCAACGATCTGCATGATGTGGTTCTGAACCATGTCACGCAGGGCGCCGGAATTGTCATAGTAGCCGGCCCGCTCTTCAACACCCAGCTTTTCACTCAGGGTTACCTGGATGTTATCGATGTAACGGTTGTTCCAAAGAGATTCGATGATCGTGTTACCAAACCGCAGTGCTTGGATGTTTTGAACCATTTCCTTGCCCAGGTAGTGGTCAATCCGGAAGATTTGGTTTTCGTCGAAGGTCTTGGACAATTCGTCGTTCAGCTTCTTAGCGGAGTCGAAGTCCCGACCGAATGGCTTTTCGATAACCAGCCGGTTGAAGCCGTCGTCGCTTAAGAGATCTTGCTTCTTCAGGTTCATGGCGATAGTACCAAAGAACTGTGGTGCCATGGACATGTAGAAAAGACGATTGCCTTCGGTGCCGAATTGCTTGTCGAGTTCAACAATCCGTTCCTTTAAGGCAGTGTAGTGTTCAGGCTTAGTGACGTCGTGTGCCTTGTAGAAGAAGTGCGTTGAGAAGTCTTCTGCTTCGCCTGAACGGGTTTCTTCAACATCCTTGATGGAATCACGAACAAGTTGTTGGAATTCTTCATCACTGTATTCGTGACGAGAGGTACCGAGCAATGCAAAGTGGTCAGCCAAGTAGCCCTTTTGGTAGAGCTTGAAGAGAGCCGTGTACAGCTTCCGTTTAGCTAAATCACCGGTTGCCCCAAATAACGTAATGACAGCTTTATTTTCTGTAGCCAAAAATGTTCACTCCTTCTGAAAATTCAGAAATTCTATAACGCTTCAATTATATACTCTTCAGGGCGCTTCTGCACTAAAAAAGAAACCGTTTGCGCAGATTTGTCAGGCGGGCCAGAAATGGAATAGGAGGGGGAAAAAGCGTCATGATCGTGATTTGCTAACCGCTTGTCATTTATTGGTCTAGAACAAAATTGTTTACTAAAATTTGGATATCAAAAAAGGACTGCCGAACTTATGCGACAGTCCCTAGGTAAATGTTAAATATATTGGTGCCGTTCCGCCAGGACTCCACAGACGGTGAAGAAGAGAGCGGCAATCATGATTACAACCAGGCTGGCAAACCAACCGTGCGTCTGCGCGTTCAGGTTGCCGACCACGATCGGTCCCAGTGCCGAGATCAGATAGCCGACGGATTGAACCATCCCCGACAGGCTCCGGGTGTCGGTGGCGTTCTTCGTCTTGAGACCAAAGAGGGTCATGGCTAAAACAAAGGTCGTCGTAGTTCCGGCCCCCAGGAGCAGGGCAACGATGCAGAAGTAGGCAAAAGAGCCGACATGGAAGAACATCATTAGCGTGCCCAGCATGGAAACGATCCCCGCAAAAAGCATGATTGGTTGGCGATTGGTCATTCTGGTGGCAATCACCGGAATCAGGAAGGCGAACGGGATCGAGAAGAGCTGGAGCAGGCCGGCGATCAGACTAGCCTGGTTACTGGACAGGCCGGCGTCCATGGCAATGGAAGGCAGCCAGGCGACGATACTGTAGAAGACAAAGCATTGCCCACCGAAGAAGAGCAAAAGCCACCAGGCGTTCATGTTCTTCCACATGTTGGTCCCCTTAGTTTCCTGGGTAGCGGCCGTGTTCGCGACTCGCTCGTTGTACTTTAAGTTTGGCAGCCAGACGATGGCGGTGATCAAAGCGATGGCGCTGATGATCGTGACCGCAGTTTGCCAGGAGCTCTGATGAGTAATCGGGGTGATCGCGTAGGCCCCGATCGCAGCGAAGAGGGTCATTGCGGTGTTGTACATCCCGGTGACGCTCCCGATCTTGTCCGGGTACTTGTCGGCGATGATGGCCGGCAGGAGGACGTTGATGCAGGTGATGGCAATGCCGACCAGTGCCGTTCCCAAGATCAGCCAGGTGAAATTGATGATTCGCAGGTAGGAACCGATAAACATCAAAATCATGGCGATTTCCAATGTCAACTCGTTCCCCAGGCGCTGAGCGGTCGAGGAGACCAGTGCGGAAAGCAGTCCGAAGCAGAGCAGCGGGATGGTCGTCAAAATCCCCAGGCTAGTTGGGGCGACATTGAAGGTAGCAGCGATTTCCTTGACAACTGAAGGAATTGCAGTGATCGGCATACGCATGCAGACACCGAGGAGGAGCAGCCCGAGCAGGAGCAACGGGCTGTGATTTTTAATTTTTTTCACGAGATTCGTCCTTTCTTAGTGGGATTAGGTAAAACCTTAAACTAAATTAAACAATTTTATTATAGCATAATGTCTGGCAAATCCCGATTAAATAACGATGAGAGGGAGCGTCCTTGCCCGCCTGGTGGGGATTTTTTGACTGTCAGTTTTGCCGAAAAAGGCAGCCTGAAATTGGGGATGACCGTCGTGAGTGGATTTGACGCCACTTGGCGAAAACCATATAATCGAACAAGAAGTTTGAGACGGAGGAAAAACATGACGGCAAAAATATACCCGTACCTCACATTCGAAAATGCCAAGGAAGCCATGGACTACTATGTCCGTGAATTTGGGGCGGAAATCACCTATCATCAATCATTAAATGAGCAGCAGGCGGAGAGCCTGGGGATGCCGACTGATCGGGAGCACCTGGAAAAGACAACCCTGCGTGGCGAATTTACCATTGCTGGGCAGAAGTTTATCTGTGCCGATGCTACGATGGGGACTCCCCAGACGTCGAGCTTGGTGTCGATCATGCTTAGTTTTACCGACGACCCTAGTCAGGCCCGGCAGCTGTTTAATCAGCTGGCGCAGTCCGAGGATCAGCGGGTGACGGTGCCGTTTGGTGATTGGATGTTTGGCAGCCAGATGGGGCAGGTGGTTGATAAGTACGGGATCACCTGGTTGATCACCACTGATTACGATTTACCGGAACAATAATTAAAAAACAAGGGAATGGGGGGCGCTCGGCCAATCCATTCCCTTGTTTTTTAATTGAATTCTGCCCAGCGCTTCTTGAGGATGGCGTAGATTCGCTCGGCATCTCGAGAAGTACCGCGCAGTTCATAGTCGGCCAAAAATGGAGCGTTGAAGCGGTGCGCATACATCCGCGCGGTCAGACAGTACTGCTCGTTGAAGTTGCGGTTACCGCTGCCGACGACTCCCAGGCACATAGCAGCGTTGTTACCGTCCGCAATGTATTCGCCGAGGGCATTGGTCATGATTTCGGTGTAGCCAGAGTCAATGCCGTTTCCACCAGTTAGATAAGTCGGAACAAAGACGAAGAAGGGCTTTTCCTCTTTGGCGGGAATGGTTTGATCGCTGATTTCCTTGGTGGTGATCAGTGGATTGTCAGCGTTAAAGGTATGCTGCTGCTTGGCATACTCACTTAGTTGGTTTAGAAAAGCGCGGGTATTGCCTTCGAGTGAAATGTAGATGATGTTTATTGGTGCCATTGCTAATTCTTCCTTTTAATTTATCGGTTGCTGGATTGAGCTCTCCTAATTATACAACACTTGGATCAGCAATTATGATTCCAACAGCTACCCAAATTAGCTAAAAATGGCGAAAGCCCCTTTGCCCACGGTCAGAAAATGATAAAATTATAAGTAAGAACGTGTACAGTAGGGGGAGCAAATGTTGAGCAGAATTGTTTTAAATGACGTTACATTTGAAGCCAAATCGGGAGATCAGCTCGAAGGAGTTTCACTAGAGTTAACGTCACCGCAAATGGTTGCAATTTGTAGCGATGATCAGGGGGCGCCCAATGCGCTTGAACAGCTTCTCGCCGGGACTGGTAAGGTACTAGATGGCAGCGCAGCGGTCAACGACCAGGATGTTTCGCACCAAAAACGACACTATGCTGACAATATCGCCAGCCTTGCAGAAATCGATCTGCGGGGACGTCAGGTCAACAAGGCAATTAAAAAGGCCTTACGGCACCAAGACAACGCTCTGTCACAAGCAGCCACCGAGCAGCTGGCCCAGTCATTGGGGGTTCAAATGGACGCCCGGTTGGCCGATCTTGATGCGGTTCAGCAACAAAAACTAAAATTGGCCGTTTTGCTGGCCCTGCGTCGGCCGATTGTGCTGCTCCAGGACGGTTTAGACATCTTGCCGGAG
Source organism: Limosilactobacillus kribbianus (assembly GCF_026413145.1). GTDB lineage: Bacteria > Bacillota > Bacilli > Lactobacillales > Lactobacillaceae > Limosilactobacillus > Limosilactobacillus kribbianus. The sequence goes on from NZ_JAOVYZ010000022.1 coordinate 22,519, forward strand.
GACGCCCGACTGACCATCGGCAATCTGCTTCGTGATTATGTTCAAAAGACGAATTCACTGGTCCTATTTACGAGCACCGACGTTTCGACAATGATGCGTTTTGCTGACGTGATTTACTACTTCAACGGCAGTCGACTAACCTCGGCCCGGGCCCTGCGTGCTAGCGACGGGGTTGATTGCACGGTGACGGTCACCGGGACGGGTCTCCCGGTGGAACTGGCGGTGAAGATGGGAGCGCATATGCTTGAGGAGGCCCCAAACGAGACCCGGTTCCTCTACACCGGCAATATTCAGGCCCTCCTGCCGCTTTTGGAGCAGAGTACGATCACGGATGTCCGGATTGAGGATGCCTCGGTTGAAGATGAGTTGATGGCCTACTAAGGAGGATTTGATGGCAAGAATTGTAATTGTAAGCCACCGGCACGACCGGCTCGCCCGGCTGTTGATGGAAAACACGTATTCAGCGGTGGTCACCAGCAACTTTGAAATTGATTTTCAGGCGGGGGATCTGCTTTGCTGGCTGCCAACGGTCAATGAGCCGGTTGATGATGAGGTGCAGGACCTTGCCGCGGCAATTGACCGGGCTGTCTTTGCACCACAAAAGATTGTGATGCTGTCGATCGCTGGCACGGCCGATGACGCCAACCTTAACCAGGTGAAGCACTGGTACGACAAGCATGCTCAGCAAGCGGTCTGGGCCCACCAGTACGCCGTCAAGATGATCGACGAGCTGGAACTGCCCTATGTTGTGGTTCGCTCCCTGCCAATCGTTGAGGGGAAGAGTCCGCTCCAAATCGTCGACGAGGGACAGAAAATGACAGGCGAGCAGATTGGCGATCAAACGCTGGCCGCCGTTTTGCAGACAGCCCTGACTACTTCCCGTTACGACAACCATTCGATTGGTGTCATGCCAAAAACGAAATGAGGGAAAAACATGGAAAGAAAACTAACTAATTACCGGCAATGGCAAAAACAACTCCAAGACATTCGTCTGCCACGGTGGAAGGAGCTTCCCAGCCTTGGCCTTTACGTTGACCAGGTGGTGACCGTGGTCAATGAACAGCTGGCCGCCTTTGATGTTGAGCCCCTGACCAAGGCGATGGTTAACAACTACGTCAAGAAGAAGGTCATCCAGGCCCCGGTAAAAAAGAAGTATGCGGTGAACCAACTGGTCGATCTTTTATTGATCGGCTTCTTCAAGGTCAGTTTTAGTATCGACGATATCCGGGCTGGTATCGCCCAGGTGACGATCAGCACCTATCCGCAACAGGCCTACGAGCATTTTGCAACGATTCTTGAGACGATCCTGGCTGAGCAGCCGGTTGAATCGGCTGCCGATCAAATTGATCCGGCCAGCCAAGCACTGATGGAAGCAGCCATTCAAGCGGTGCTTGCCCATTTGAAGGCTAAGCACATCTTTGCCGAGATGCACGATCACCAGCAGCCCTTAGATGTGGAGAAGGGCTAAAAAGGAGCGGCACAGTGCCAGCTCTTTTATTTTAAGTTTTTTATTGTAATTGCAACAAAAAGTGATAAGATAATGAACGAGGAGAGATTTTTACCATGATCGATATTTTAAGGGAAGTCGGGATGATCGAGCGCGCATTGGATTCAATGTCGAATATTGAGTTTAAGCAGATTGGCTTAGCGCGGGGACAGTACCTCTACGTTGTGCGCATTTACGAGCATCCGGGCATCATCTCCGAGCAACTGTCGAACTTGATAAAGGTTGATCGCACCACCATTGCCCGCGCCGTTAAAAAATTGGCGGACAAGGGCTTCATTGAGCGGCGCAGCGATCCTGAAAATAAGAAGATCAAGCGCCTGTATGTCACCCAGAAGGGCAAGGATATTTATCCCTTCATCATCCGCGAAAATCAGCATTCGAACGCGGTGGCATTGCGTGGCTTTAGCGATGAAGAAGCACAGCAGGTCCATGACTACCTGGTCCGAATTCGCCACAACATTGATGGCGACTGGGACCTGGTTAAGCATGGTGGTAAACGAAAGTACTAGGAGGTTTTTTATTATGATGGATAAAGTAGTCGTTGATCCCAGCTTTTTTGAACTGTTCCCGGACGGCCAGGTGAACATCCTGTACGCAAGCGGAATTGATAACCACGACACCGACCAGAATCTGGACGACCGTCGCAAATTGTTAGCAAATGCAACGAAGGAGGCCGGCCAGTTTCTGACCAACGAGACTTTCCGGCTGAACCCGGTCATTGACCAGTGGCGGAAGGCTTACCAGCAGTTCAAGAAGAAGAAGGGAGCTCGGGCCTCGGTCGAAGCCCTGCTGAAGCGTGCCAACCAGGGCCACAAGTTTGAACCAATTGACCCGATGGTGGACGTTTATAACAGTATTTCCCTGTCTTACGGGGTGCCGGTCGGCATGGAAGATCGGGACAAGATCCAGGGAACGATGCACCTGGGTAAGGTCGAGGGCGGTCAGGCCTTTCGTCCGGTCGGTGCCGACAAAGATGAGCCAACCCTCCCCGGCGAGGTTTGCTGGTATGATGACGAAGGTGCCGTTTGCCGGTGCCTAAACTGGCGTGATGCCCAGCGGACGATGCTGACGGAAGATTCAACCAAGGTCGTTGCCGTCATCGAGTCCGTGAACAAGGAACAGATTCCGCACGCCAACGAAGCGATGGACGAGCTGAGCAAACTGATCACTAAATACTTTGGCGTTGAAACGACGCCGGTTTACCACCTGACGAAGGACGCGCCCGAAGCCGTGGTTCCAGAAGAACTGCGCTAAGCTTCTAGAAGGGGGGGCGGCACGATGCGCAATGACGTGATTTATGACCATGCCAAGATTTCCTGGATCCTGGACCAATGTAAGATCCTTCATCTGGGGTTGACCAACGAGCGTGGTAACTATGTGGTGCCGGTTCATTACGGCTATCAGGAAGGCGTTGATGGTCAATATACGATCTACATTCACGGCACCGGGGACGGTGAAAAGGCTGCGGCCCTCGATCGTGGCAAGTTGATTGGCCTGGAAGCAGACGGTGGTCATCAGAACCTGATTTATACGCCACCGCGGGCCAGCGCGTTTGGCCCCTCCTTCATGTCGGTGATCGGCAATGGGATTCCCCGCCGCCTGACCGCTCCGCAGGAAAAGCTGGTTGCGGCTCGGGTACTCTTGCACCACTACGTCAACGAACTGCCGGTTGCCATTTCGCAGACCGACCTGCAGCATGTTGCTATCTGGGCGATTGAAGTGCAAAACATTACCGGGCGAATCCACAATCCGATGCCGGAATGGTCCACGGCGCTGGGATTGCCAGTCAAGCAGCGTTACGGCAAGCACTACGAACACGGGGCCGTGGTTAAGGATGACTCGGCAAAGCTGGATTTAGATCAGTTCGGTGCCCCGGATGCGACCACCAGCGCTTCACAACAAGACTGAACATAAAAGCTGCGCGAGAATGTTCAAATTTCTCGCACAGCTTTTTGTTTTTATTCCATTTTCGCAAGACGGCGACGCCCAATATCCTCGGCGACCAGCTTATAGATGGCGGCGAAGAGTGGCACCGTCAGCATCATTCCGAGGATCCCAGAAATACCCCCACCGACGATGACGGCGGCGAAGACCCAGACGCTCGGCAGGCCGATGCTCTTGCCGACCACCAGGGGATAGGTGATCCGGTTGTCGGATTGCTGAAGGACGATGATGAAGATCAAGAAAATCAGCGACTTGACGGGGGAAACGGCGAAGATCAGGACGACTCCGATCCCGGCCCCCAGGATGGCGCCGACGATCGGAATCAGGGCGCCAAAGAAGGTGACAACGCCGATCATGGAGGCGTACGGCATCCGCAGCACCTGCATCCCCACGAAGCAGGCGACCCCTAGGATGGCGGCGTCTTTGCACTGGCCAACGATGTAGCTGCTGTAGCTTTCGTCAAAGGTTTTTACAATGTGCATGAAGGGCCGCTTGATCTTACCAAAGTAGGTATCCATGACTTGATAGAACTGGCGAGCCAACTTTTCCTTATAGATCAGCAGGTAGATCGAGAAGAAGATTGCGATGACGGCTTTGGTGGTCGTCGTGACAACCGAAGAGGCGGTCGCCACGATTTTCTTCATCGTGCCCCCGACCCCAAAGCCGAGCAGCTTGCTGGTCTTTTGCCAATCCAAGTGCTCAAGGTCAAGGTGCTTCCAGACGTTCTTAAAGAGACCATTCTGCTGGACGAAGCTGACGATCTTGTTGACCGACTGGCTATGACTGGAGAAAAGTAGGCGGATGCAGCTGACCAATTCGGGGATGACCAGCCGGATTACCAGGGCGACGATCACAATGATCGACAGGTAGGAAAAAACAATTCCAAAGACCCGCTTGAAGCGCCGGGCACGGGGCTGGGGAAAGATCCGTAGGTAAAGGTGTTCGTACTGGCGCAGGAGGAGGTTGACGATGTAGGCAATCACGCAGCCGATTACCAAGGGCATGGCGGCGGAACAAATGGTCTGGATAAATTTGGCGACCGTCTTCCAATAGGTAATTGCTAGGTAAAGCAAAAAGAGAGCCAGGATCAGTGAGAGATGGCGCCGGTCGATGTGCAGGTTCATTGGCTACCCCCTTTTGGACTGGAGCTGGTCAAACACCCGGGTCAGGTAGGCGTGACTGGCCAACTGTTCGCGGCAATTGGTCTGATCGTGGAGGTTAATCTCGTAGATGCTAGTGGCATTTGGGTTGAGCAGGGGCAAGACAGCGTTCCAGTTGATCTTACCAGTGCCGAGCTGCAGGCTATCGTGGGTCTGGCCCAGTGAGTCGACGAGGTGGTAGTGGACGACGGCCGGAGCCAGGTGGCGGAGCGATTTCTGCAAACCGGCATTGTCACCGTGGAGTTCGATGAAGCAGTGTGAGGTGTCAAAGGCCAGTCGGTAGTGATGGGCCAGGATTTCATCTTCCTGGTCGGGATGACCATAGGCAAAGACTGGGGCGATGGAGTTTTCAAACATAATCTGCTCGCCCCCTTCATCGGCAAAACGATCAAGGCGGTCGTAAACGGCTTGCCGGGCCGCATGGACGTTTGGGTAGAGGTCCACCATGTGTTCAACCTCGGGCCCCGAGTAGCCCCCGTGGACAAGAATCTGCACGTGGAGATCATGACCCAGGCGAATCAACTGCTCGGTTGTGTTCTCAATGAAGCGGTACAGGTCCGGGTAGTCCTTTTCCGGGGCAACGACGTCGGAATGGTGCCCGTGAAACTTCATCGGGTGGTGAAGAACGATGTGCTGAATGCCTTGCGATTGCACGTACTGGACGGCATCGTAGAGGTGCCGATAGCCGTCGGGCGTGAAGTCGTTCGCAGCGGTGAAAAATTCGTAGACGACGGGATCGTGCTGCAAACGGTCGTCGATCTGGACGCGATCGCTACTGCCCTTTAGACCAAGCATTGGCTGATACATAATGAAGATCTCCTTTAATCCTTAATTATGTCTATCATAGCAGACTTTATTCGGAATAGAAAAAGACGGTTACCGTGGCAACCGTCTTTTAACATTGGGCTTAATTAAAGGTTCTTGTCAATGACGAAAGTTAGCTTCGAAAGGTCCAGACCGTGCATGATCAGCTTAGCCATTAAGCTCTTGGTCCGCTTGGCCATTTCGGCAACCATCTTGTGGGTTTCCGCGCTCAGGAACGCACTGGCCTGACTAGCATCCATGCCCTCGACTTGCGGTGCAACCTGGTTGACCCACCGGTAGAAGTATTCCCGGGCGTCCTTTAAGTAGTCAAGGTCTTCTTGGGCGAATTCGGCGTGGTGGGATTCGACGATCATTGAGAGGGCCCGGTACATCCAGTAGGCGCTCTTCAGATCCATGTCGAGTTCCTTTGGCGTCTCCCGGTAGGAAACATCGATGTCGTCGGCATTGCCGAAGAATGGGACGTACGGCGTAAAGGTTGGGATCCCGAAGCTCATCCACATGATCGTAGAGGCCGCTTCCGGCAGGTCATTGCGGACTTGCAGAACGTGGGAGTTCTGGGTCCGGTTCAAAGAGATTGGCCGGAAGAGGTGCTTTTGTTCCTCGGTACCGTGGCCCAGCGGATCGTATGGCGTACCTTGGTAGTGGCTGCTGAGGATCTGCTCAACATCTTCCAGAGTGATCTTGTGATCGGTCCGCATGATGAATGGCAGGTCGAAGTCGAGTGGGTCCTGTTCGATGCTTGGGTTCAGCACCTTGTGACCGTACCATTGCCGTGGCGTGTTGTAGTGTTGGTCGAATACATTGGCTGTCCCAAAGATGTGGCGGAAGTCCCAGCCATGCTTGTCGGGGTTGAGGTGGTTGCTCTCGACAAATTCTTGAATCCCATCGGACCACATAAAGTTGTCGGTGTCATCGAAGTCGACTTGTTGGATGGCAATCCGGTTTCCGGTAACGGCGTAGGCATCGTCCGGAATCCGCTCGGCAACCCAGTGGTGACCGGTGACGATTTCCATGTACCAGACATCATTCTTATCGGAGAAGATCACCCCGTTACCTTCGGCGGAACCATACTTCTTGACCAGTTGGCCCAGATAGGCAACCCCGTCCCTGGCGCTGTCGATGAATGGCAGGGTGGCGGCAACGATCAGGTCCTCATTGATCCCACTCTCCGTGTTTAGCGGATCACAGGCCAGGGCGCGTTCGTTGGCGTAGACACTTTCCGTGGCGGACATGCCGACGTTCTTCTCGTTGAAGCCGCTCTCGTCGTAGACCCCTTCAGTCTCGTAGTTGACGTTCGGCGTTCCCTGGTAGCGGTAGCCATCAGCAGGACGGTCGATGACGCACTTGTTGAGGTAGGCTTTCACCTGGTTGGGGTGATTGTGGTAGGCCGGATAGGTGACGAAGCGCTGGGGGTCTAATGGCCCAAAGGTATCGTCGTTCCGGGCAGCCATGGTTGAACCATCAATGGTGGCTTCTTTCCCGGCCAGAACGGTCGTGCAGGCAGATAGGTTTTTCTTCAATTTGTTCAAGACCTTTCTAAAGTTCAATGTTACTTTTCTATTTTATAACCGCGGCAGATGGTGGGTCAATTACCCCTCTTTTTGTTCCAAGTCGGCAAATTTGGCGTGCACTAATTGGGCTAGATCTTCGGCATTGACCTTGACCGAGCGGCCGATCTTGCCGGAGGAAACGTAGATCTCACCCTGCTCTCGGGCGACGCTGTCGATGAAGATCGGGTAGTGGTGCTTTTCGTAAATCCCGACCGGGGTATTGGCGCCGTGGACGTAACCGGTTGTTTTCAACAGGTTCTTTAACGGGACCATGTCGACCTTCTTATTGCCGGACACTTTGGCAAGCTTTTTTTCGTCGAGGTGATTGTCGATTGGAATAACGCCGACCAGGGGCCCGGTGACATTGCCGGAGAGGACCAGGGTCTTATAGATATGGTGCTCGTCGATGTCGAGATGATCGACCGTCATTGTCCGCACGTCGCCATCCTGGTGGGTTGGGAATTCGAATTGCTGGTAGGACACCTTGTTCTTGTCGAGGATCTGTTCGACCTGGGTCTTCTTTAATTTGCTCTTCTTATTTTTCTTACTCAATTTTTTGCATCCTTTCTTTAAAAGCACTGGAACGGACCAATTTTTGCTGCCAAGGTACCAATTTTTGATAGGTCTGTTATACTAGAAGTTGAAAGTAATTAGAGAGTAAATTGGCCCAAGGAGCTGAATTACATGGCAGACTTAGTATATCGCTCTGTGATGCGTGATATAAAACAAAAAATTCTCAAAGATGAATATCCGGGGATGCGACTCCCGGATGAGCGGACCCTCAGCGAGACATATGGGGTGAGCCGTAGTTCCGTCAAGCGGGCCCTAGGTGTTTTGGCACAGCAGGGGATCATCTTCAAAAAGCGAGGGTCGGGGACCTTTATTAACCCGCTCTATCTCAAGAACCAGTCGCTCTTCCACTACGAAGGTAACAATCTGGGGGTCACGGATAGCTTCCAGCTTGATGGCAAAAAGCAAAGCATTAAGCTGTTAGACTATCAGGTGGTGCCCGCCAGCGCGGATATTCAAGAGGAACTCTTCCTCAATGATAACGATTTTGTCTATCAAATCAAACGGTTGCGGTTGATTGACCAGCAGCCTTTCATGATTGAAACGGGCTTTATCCCGATTAAAATCGTGCCGACCCTCTCGCCGACGATCGTGGACAACTCGATCTTCAACTATTTGGAGGAGAGTAAGGGCAAGCGGGTTACCAAGTCCTTCATGACGATTAGCGTTGCTCCGTCGGACCAGCAAGACCAAGAGCTCTTGAAACTGCAGCCGACCGAACCGGTGGGTATCATGGGTGGGGTCTTTTTCTTAGATGATGGCACGCCCTTTGAAGTTTCCAACATGCGGATTCACTACCGTTATATGAAGTACAGCACCTTTGTAAACCTGGATCAGGAAAAGTAGTGGGTGGGGAAAGCCGTTTACTAAGCTATAGTATATGGCAGATTGTAAAATTTAAGTTGAACATTTAAGTGGACAGAAAAACCCATCAAGGTCTTTAATGGTGTTACCGTACAATCCATTAGAAAGAAGGACCTTGATGAGCACCACTATTTTATCA
>NZ_JAOVYZ010000023.1 GCF_026413145.1 Limosilactobacillus kribbianus
TTCGTCAATGGATATCTATCGTAAGGCCTTCTACCAAGAGATATCACAGCTCCATCAACCAATAATCAATTGGTCAGTATTATTTATTTGAGTCCAGTGGCTAACTTATTCTTGAAATTTAGGTTATCAAATAAATCATTAAATATTATAAAAATAGTATAATATTACTGGAGGCTAAAACGTGAGGTGATATTGTGCTACCGAGAATGATTGAGCCCAAGGAAACTGTCGAGCGGAAGTGAATGGCAAGTTAGCTAACCGCAGTAATAATTACGTGTAGACGAAAGCCAAGCTGCAACGTGATTATCGGCGGGTAACAAACCTCCAAAATGACATTTTACAGAAGTTTACGACGACCCTCGTTAATAACTATGACACGATCGTGATTGAAGATCTGGCGGTTAAGCAGATGCAGATGAGTCATGTCGCTTCTAAAGGATTACAACGCTTCTTGTTTGGTAAGTTTTGTCAGATTCTAACCTACAAAACCGAATGGTATGGGAAGCAACTAGTTCTGGCCGACCGACATTATCCCAGCACCCAGCGCTGTGCTAATTGTGGTCATGTTAAAACGGGTAAAGACAAGATCACCCTGCAAGGTAATGCCAGCCATCACACTAAGCATAACGAATATGTTTGCTATCAATGTGGTTACTGCAATGATCGTGATCAAAATGCGGTGCTCAATCTTTTGGCTTTAATACAGTAATTATTATGATGAGGGTGGGCTACACCCTTCAAGCTATCAGAGCCAGTCAATACGATTACTCCCTAGTTGGAATATCGGAATACTGGTGTTGACGGTAGTAAATAAAATTAAGAAAGGAACAACTATATTCCTTCGCAAATATGATCAAATCAGTAAATGATGATATTTGTTCACGTTTTATATAGCAGGTGTTAGCGGTGACGATAGTTTACATTCATGACAATGGTAAGACACAGACGGTTAGTTGCTCTGATCGAACACAGGGGATCATGCGGGTTGCACCGCACGATTCGGCACCGATGTACGATTTTAAGTTTTATGGACATGCCCATCCGGGATTTTACCTCGACCAAAACCATTTTCACGATGGCGAACAGCTAACGGTCGACGATGTGTTAAGCAAGGAAGAATTTCAATTAAAATTTATTTAGGCATAAAAAGGGATACAACTTGCTTGCGAGTTCGTTTTCCCACCCTCGTCGACGCGGAGCAAGCCTATTTGGGAGGCTAGCTACCGCGCTACAGCAGTTATGATTATAAAAATAGTAAAGAGGCTGAGTTAATTCTCAACCTCTTTAACGACTTTCCTTGGTAATGATTCTTTCGGCTTGGCTGAGAACGTCGGCGATCAAGACCACCACCTGTGGATCTTCGAGGTGGTAGATGACAACTTTGCCTTCTCGTCGTTGCTGGACCAGGTTATATTTCCGCAGCAGTTGGAGTTGGTGAGAGACACCAGATTGCTCCCAATGGAGACTTTCACTGATCTCCGTAACATTCATCGAATGTTGAATCAGGAGGTAAAGTAGTTGCAGTCGCTTGGGGTTACCTAAAATTTTAAAAAGCTGGCTAACCTCTGCAAGGTGGGGAACTTGATTAACACGATGAACAGTCATTAGATCACATACTTTCTATCTATTACTTTTAAAGCGTTACCATCTCTTGAGATACCTTTATTTTAAGATTTTAAACTTAAAAAAGCAAAAGCGTATAAGAACTTTTGCTTTTAATTTTTACTTATTAGAGGGCAAGTTGCTGACCAACGTAGATGATGTAGGGGCTTTGGATTTGGTTCTTGGAAGCCAAGGTCCGCCAGCTGATGCCGTAGTGTGCAGCGATCTTTGATAAGGAGTCGCCGCTCTTGACAGTATAACTGCCACTGGTGCGACTAGTTGATGCAAGTCGATAGCGGGAAGCAGTTGATTGAGTTCCCCGCACCTGCAGCTGTTGGCCAACGTAAATCCGGTTGGAGTTCGAAATGTTGTTGAGCCGTGCCAACTGTTCATAGCTGGTGTTGAACTGTTCCGCGATGCCGGAAAGGGTGTCACCACTCTTAACCGTGTAGGTTGTCGTTGAACTAGCTGTGTTAGCTTGTTGCTGTGAGCTACTTCTTGTCGTAGTTGTGTTTGCCTGTGCCCGCAGCTGTAATTGCTGCCCAATGTAAATCCGGTTTGGATTTGTCAGATGATTGATTTGAGCGAGGGCGGTGTAAGTAGTATTAAACTTAGTGGCGATGCCAGAGAGGGTATCGCCGCGCTGAACGGTGTAGTAATTGGTTCCACCATTATTATCGTGATTAGTCGTGCCAGCCGTTGCCTTAGTTGTGGTTTCTTGAGAATTGTTGACAACCACGTGTCCAGAAAGTGCAACAGCATCGAGCTGGGTAAGATTATAAGTCTGAACCAGCTTAATTAATGACTGAGCATAACTTGGGTCCGTGGCATAACCGTCTTGGCGCAACTTGTTGGCAACGGAAACGTAATTTGTATCACCAAGCAAATTGTCGTAACGCCGGTTGCTGGCTAAGAAATTACCGTGGTCTTCAACGGATTCGGAATTGTTTGCGTAGGCGCGGAAATTATCATTGATGTAAACGCTCCGACCGCCGTAAACTTCCCGTGTCTGCATGGTGACCGAGTGACCGTTATAAGATCCCTTGATCCCGAAGAGGTTGTGGGCACTTGTTGACAGTGATGATTGTCCCCAGCCACTCTCCAGAATTGCCTGGGCGACCGTAATTGATGGCAAAACCTTGTACTTGCTCCAGCCTTGAACAGCCCCTGAAGCCACGCTTTCAATAAACTGCTGGGAACGGGCATTGTTACTGAAGTGAAGACTATTTAAGTCGGTCGTTGTTTGCTGCTGACTAGCGGCTGCGTTGACGGCCCTAGCTGAAGCACTCACTGCCGTGGCCTGAGTTGCAGTCGTTGCCGCAGTCGTAGTAGCACTGCTTGCACTAGTGGTAGCAGCAGATTGAGCCGCCGCTGAGTTAGCGGTAGAGGCCACGGCGCTGTTAGCACTGATTGCTACGGAATTACTGTTGCTGGTTGCGCTGGAATTGACGTTTGCAGCGGAACTAGTAACTTCAGCCATGGTGGACTGACCTTGGGCAGCTGAGCTTTGATTGTCAGCGTGGGCAACTGCACCAGTAGCAGTCAGCATGGTGAGGGCAGTGATGCCGGCAAACATCCACTTACGGCCGCTTTTGTACATTTTGAAATGAGTGGTCACATTAGTTGATTCTTGACGATTCATTGGCACGAACTCCCTTTTGAAAACGAAATTGAAGATCTATAAATAAATTCATAAGTTTTGGTGAAATTATTTAAGAACTTATTAAGATTTAGCTAGTATCAAAGTAACATTTATTAAGGATAACGTCAATTTTCTTTCGATCTTAAAATAAGAAATATTATATTCTTAAGCGGATCTCATTTGTGCTGGCAAGCGTTTTCAGCTAATTGTCATTAGTTTCAGTCACCGAGTAAAAATTTGATGAATGAAGTAATTAACATATCTAGAATTCCCGAAAGTACTGCTCTCCTAGTTGAGATGGGTTATAATAATAAGGTTTTGAACATTAAATAATTAAAAATGAAAGGAACGGGATTGGTTTCTATGGTCGCAAAGCTAAGCGATGTTGCCAGGGTAGCCGGCGTATCAGTGACGACGGTTTCTCGGGTAATCAACAATTACGGTTCACTGAGCGAAAAAACGATAAAGAAGGTTCACGCGGCGATGCGGCAGTTGAATTATCAGCCCAACGCTTTGGCCCGTGCCATGCAAGGAAAGCCATCACAATTTATTGGCTTGATCTTCCCGAACTTGATCAATCCGTTCTTTGCCGAGTTAGTAAATGAGCTGGAACGGCAGCTGTTTACTAAAGGTTACAAGGCCATTATTGCCTCGTCAGCGGAAAATCCAGAGATTGAACATGATTATCTGAACATGTTGATGGCCAACCAGGTAGATGGAATTATTTCCGGGTCCCACAATTTGGGGATTGATGAATATCACCAAATTACGGCCCCAATCGTCTCCTTTGACCGGTACTTGGCTGACAACATCCCGATTGTCTCGGCTGACAGTTACCAGGGCGGTCAGTTGGCGGCCAAGTACTTATTGGATCGACACGTAAAGCGCCTTGCGGTAATCGTCGACGAAGACCAATCTGTTTCGCCGACGGTCAATCGTCTGCAGGGGGTTGTCGACTACCTGAGCCAACAGGGCCGCAGCTTTGATCCAATCGACATTAATAGGAGCCAGCTTAAGGACGTCTTCCCGGGAATCTACGATGGGGTAGTGGCCTCCAACGATGTTCAAGCGCTGGAGATCATTAACATTTATCGGCAAGCTGGCTTGCGGTTAAATCAGGATTTTCTGATTACGGGCTACGATGGTTCGAAGTTAATCCGGCAGGTCGCACCTGAATTGCCAACTGTGATCCAACCGATCGGCGAACTGAGCTCTCAACTGATTCAGACGCTGTTGCACCGGATTGCGAATCCCCAGGAAGAGGCAGCCTCAGCTGTGGTTCCGGTGAGCTTTTATCAGCCATAAATAAAACGGCCGTGGTTTGATGCCACGACCGTTTTATTTATGGTTATTTACTTTGCATAAACCGTTGGAGCAATTCGGTTTCCTCTGAAGTTGCCACAGAATTGGCCGATTTAATGTCGTGTACCCGTTCAACGGATAGGTGACTTCCAAAAGCAACTTCGTTATCGTTTAAGTCGTTTTCACGCTCGAAGTTGATTAATTCGCGAGCTAAGTCACTCAAATTGTCCATGAAATCAATTCCTCCTTAATTAAATCTCACTGTGAGATCCAATGCCTAAATACTACTGTCCAATTATAGAACAAGTTGTGATTTTATATCAAAATAAAGTTTAGCACAGTTCACGGATCCGGCAAAAAGGATCGGCTTAACTTTAGCAAAAAATGTAAAATTGTGATACTTCTCAGCGGAAAGGGCGGGACTTTGCGGCCCTTTTGTGTGATAATTTAAGGTAATCACTTTATGATGGGAGAAGAATAATTATGAGTTGGAATTGGCTGGGGTGGCTACTATGGATTTTAGCAATTGCCTTTCTCTGCTACGTTATCCACTATATTCGGGTTCAGCAGTTGATGCTGATTGCGAAAACTAAGAAGGCCTTTGATAAGAAACTGTTCCTGCGCTACGTTGCCTTACTAGCCGTGTCTTTGATTTGGTTGGGCGCAATGGCCCACGCGACCTTTTTCCACCGGGTCGACTTGGGCAACCGCGCGGAGGCACAGATCAGTACGAAGTATTATGCTCTACAGATCAACAATCGTGGGGACGACTACTACTATGTTTTGGCAAACCGGAGTAAGGCTGGCGGTCATCCGGTTGTTTCTTACACTTACTGGTCCGGCAATAACAAGTACGTTACTAACTCCCGCTTTGGTGCCGTCGCGGACAGTGACCGGATTATTCCGCTGACTGCCATTGGCCTGCCGTGGAACAAGAAGGAACTTAAGAAGCAAGATTCACGCACCGGCCATGCTTTTGCTGCCGTCATGTCCGTTCGCTACCGTAACACGCCGCTCAATGGAATTGGTCTGCGGGCCAATCGCCAATCGACCGCCTACACGCTCCTGCGGGTGCCATCAGCAGAAATGGTTGCCCAACGCTAGGATAAGCGATCATCATGACAGCCAAAACAAACGTTAAATTAAAATGGGTCGCCCTGGCAAGCCTGCTTAACAACACCGGGGCGGCTTTCTTATGGCCGTTGACGACGATGTACATGCACAACTACCTGCACCAGACCCTGACGACGGCGGGAATCGTGATGCTTTTCATGTCCATCGCCATGATGGCCGGCAACTACAGCGGTGGCTGGCTCTTTGACCACTGGAGCCAGTACAAAACGGCCCTGGTGGGAGTTAGTCTGTCTACCTTGGCAATTTTCTTGTTGATCTTTATTCACACCTGGCCCTGGTTCGCCCTCTTAATGATGCTGAACAGCTTGGGGGATGGGATCAACGCAACGATCATCAATTCCTATGGCTCAATGGTCAGTGATCGGACGTCCCGTTACGTTTTCAACTACATTTACATGGCCTTCAACATTGGGGTGGTCATCGGGACGCTCTTGGTCGGTGTTCTACTGCCAATCAGCGTGGTCCTGGTCTTTGCCGTGGCAACTGTCTTCTACGTTTTGCTGACGATCCTGGTCGTCTTGACCTTCAACGTGCGGATCGTTTTGCCAAAGAAGTCCGCTGCCATGCGAACCAAAAGTGGAGCACGCTCGGCCCAGCACCGCCGATTAATCACCCTAGTCTGGTTGATCCTGTTGAACCTGGTGACGATCCACCTGAGCTACTCCCTGTGGGAAAGCGTAATGGCGGTCCACATGACCAACATGGGGATCCCATTCTATGCCTACAGTATGCTTTGGACGCTCAATGGGATCTTGATCATCATTGGTCAGCCGCTAGTCAACAAACTCAGTCCCTATGTCCGGCTCTCAAGCCAGATCATCGTAGGGATCTTCATCTTCGCCCTCTCCTTCTTGCTGCTGGTCTTCGCCCGCAGCCTGGCGGCGTTTGTCTGCGATTTTGTGATCCTGACGATCGGGGAGACGACGAGTTTTGCCGGTCTGCCGGCCTGGGTGGCCCAGCTGACCGACGTCAATGAGGCCGGTCACTACCAGGGCTTGCTCAACATTACGATTTCGGTTGGGCGGGCAATTGGGCCCCTTTACGGCGGTTACGTTATTGAACAGGGGAACTACCAGATCCTGTTCATTTCAGTCTTTTTGATGATGATTATCACCCTGGGCATTGTCCTGACTTACCTGATTCATGTTCATCATATGCAGGTGCGGGCTTAAGATGGTGGACCGCAGCTATTTGGTATGGTAGAATCACTAATGAATTTAAAAGTGTTCAGTAGAATAAAAAGTGACGGCAGAAAATGCAGAGAACCAGGGGAGCTGAAAACTGGCGGCCGTCATTAAGTCACCTCTACTTGGCTGGACGGGGGAAATATTTAGTATCCCGTTCCGGTGGCTCCGTTATCGCCACGAAGTTATGACAACTTCCTGAGGCAGCGGTTGTGAGACCGTTGCGAATAGAGGTGGCACAGTGATTAAAATCGCCCTCTAAGGCATATGCCTTAGAGGGCGATTTCTACTTAGGACGCGAAAATACGAAGGGAGCAAATCAAATGGATTATCAAAAACCAAAGGGTACTGCAGACCTGCTGCCGGGAACGACCGGCCTGTGGGAAAAAGTTGAGGCAAGCGCACGGGAAGTCTTCCGCGAATTCGGCTACCGGGGAATCCGGACGCCAATGTTTGAAGACTACAACGTCTTTTCCCGCAACGTCGGGGATACGTCCGACATTGTCGAAAAGGAAATGTACGATTTTCGCGACAAGGGTGATCGTCACATCGCCCTGCGTCCAGAAGGCACGGCCGGGGTTGTCCGGGCCTACGTCGAAAATAAGCTCTACGGTCCGGAATACCCGAAGCCGTACAAGGTTTACTACATGGGGCCAATGTTCCGTTACGAACGGCCACAATCCGGCCGGCAGCGGGAATTCCACCAGATCGGGGTGGAAGCCTTGAACAACGAGTCACCGCAGATTGACGTTGAAGTGATTGCCATGGCGATGACCCTCTTCAAGCGCTTCGGCGTGCCGAACGTGAAGCTGACGATCAATACCCTGGGTGACAAGCAGGTACGGGAGGACTACCGGCAGGCCCTGATCGATTACCTGAAGCCCCACTATAACGAACTGAGCAAGGATTCCCAGGACCGGCTTTACCGCAATCCGCTCCGGGTCCTCGACAGTAAGGACGAAGGCGACCAGAAGATCGTGGCCGATGCCCCATCCATCCTGGACTACCTGGACGAAGAATCCCAGTCCTACTTTGATCAGGTTCAAAGCCTGCTCAAGCAACTGGGAATTGACTACGAGATCGACACTAACATGGTCCGGGGCTTGGACTACTACAACCATACCATCTTCGAAATCATGTCCGACTCACCGGTCTTCGGTGGCGGCTACACCACGGTTTGCGCCGGTGGACGCTACAACGGTCTGATCAAGCAGCTTGGTGGCCCTGAAGAAGGTGGAATCGGTTTTGGAATGGGGGTTGAGCGGCTAATGCTCCTTCTCCAACAGGAAAACCCAGACTTTGCCCCAAAGGACACCTTGGACGTCTTCTTTGCCAGCGCTGACGAGAAGGGTGATGGCCTGGCCTTCGACATTCTGAACCAGGTTCGCCAGCAGGGCATCGTGGCCGACAAGGACTACAGCGGCGTTAAGGTCGGTAAGCAGATCAAGGAAGCCTTCCGGCGCAATGCCAAGTACTTCGCCGTTTTCGGTAGTCGGGAAGTCGACGAAGGCCAGTTCCAATTGAAGAACGCGGCCACCAAGGATAGCGTTGAGGTCAGCGTGAAGGACTTCGTGGCTGATCCGATCAAGTACCTTAAATAAGAAAAATGGTTGAGCACTTTCATTGCGAAGTGCCCAACCATTTTTTGTTAATCATCCACGGCGTAGGTGCCCATGTCGTCGGCGATAATGATCCGGCCGGCATACTTGGCACCGTCATTCTTGGTCAACCCGATTTTATTAAAGGCGAAGGTGACGGTGGCATCCGCCTTGACGGCAACGCCCATGACCTCGCCGGTATCGGTATTGATGCCGGATGGCATGTCCACGGCGACGACCAGGGCGTCACTGGCGTTAATGGCCTTGATTGCATCAGCGTAGGCGCCAGTGACGGGCCGGTCAATGCCAATCCCGAACATGGCATCGACAACCAAGGTTGCCCGCTTGAGGACGGTCAGGTCGGTTGTTTCGGGGATCTGGTAGTATTGGCAGATCTTGTCTTGGACCTGGTGCTCGTCCGAAGCGTGGTCCGGGTTGCCGACGTTCAGGATTGTCACGTGGACTCCGGCAATGTGCAGAAGCCGGGCGACGTCGAGCCCGTCGCCACCGTTATTGCCGCTCCCGGCAACGACGACAACCCGTTCGAGATAGAGCGGGAAGGCGTGCAGAATCTCATCGCGAACGGCCAGGGCGGCCCGCTCCATCAATACTAGTGATGGGATACCAATCGTATTAATCGTGTAGGAATCGTAGTGCCGCATCTGCTCGGCAGTAATCGGTGTTTTATTCATAAATCATTCCTCCATTCATTTACCTTAACTGTAGCACTAATCGGCAGTGATGATAATGTGACAGTTAGCACAAAATTGATTAAAATAGAAAGCAAATTAAGCAAAGGTGGCAAAAAAGAATGAGCAAAAAGGGGAAATACGAGGTACTGAAGTTTACCTGTGTTCCGGTCGAAATGGACGCCAACGGCAAGTACCAGTTAAAGCTGGACCCGACCGGCAACGCCAAGCTCCACGTTTGGCGCATCGGTAAGCACACTAAGGGTAAGTATACGGGTCCCGGCCAGTTGCTGATGACCGAAAACAACCTGACAGCGGTGATCCTGGCTGCCGAGCCGCTGGCCTTTAAGGATCGGCACAGCGAGACGCCAATGCAGCGTTTTCTGACGACCAGCGTGGACGATGATGTTTTGCAGACCGGATTGCAGTTATTAAACTAAGGCAAGAGGATCCGAGCACAGAATAATGCTTGTGATCCTTTTATTGTTCTAATTCGAGATCGTGAGTCAATTGATGGTGGAGAATAACCGCCTGATTACGCTGCTCATCCTTGGCCCCATAAAGAAGGATCACGTTATGCTTTGCCAATTGCTGGCGTACCAAATCCTTAAGCCGCTCATAAGCCGGGTTAGCCGCCAGTTCTTGCAGGTAGCGTTTCTTAAATTCCTCATACTTAGCAAGATCATGGCCGAACCATTTCCGCAATTCAGTGCTGGGGCCAACCTCCTTGAGCCAGACGTCGAGATGGGCGTTGACCTTGGAAATGCCGCGTGGCCAGAGTCGGTCGACGAGGATACGGAAGCCGTTTAGGTCGACGGGTTTGGTATAAATTCGTTCAATTTTGAGTTCCATTACTGTCGCTTCTTTCGTTTCGTGGTACCTTAAGAATAGTATCTTTGAGGGGGAAGTTAAACGATGCTGACGAAATACCAACAATTTTTCACCGGCCGGCCAACGGTAGAAATTGCCAAGGACCTGCTGGGCAAGCGGGTGTGCTACGCGGGCCTATATGGCAAGACCGGCGGCTACATTGTCGAGACCGAGGCCTACCTAGGCGAAAATGATTCGGCCTCCCACGCCTTTAACGGGCGCCGGACCGACTATACCGCCTCCCTTTATGGCATGCCGGGCGACATCTACCTTTATCAGATCCGTGGTCGTTACTGTTTCGACATCGTTGTCCAGGATGAGGAGGAACCCCAGGGTATTCTGTTGCGGGGAATCGAGCCCTGTGAGGGAATTGATTTAATGAAAAGGCATCGTCAAATGACCGGTGTCAATCTCACCAACGGCCCCGCCAAGCTGGTTCAGGCGCTAGGGATTAATTCCCGTCAGCTAGATGGGCAGCCGATGGCGGGCAGTCCACTCTACGTGGATTTAGAAAATTTTAAAATTCCCCGGGAAATAATCACGACGGCCCGGATTGGTGTCAACCTAGCGGGCAAGGACGGTGCCAAACCGCGCCGCTTCTTTGTTGCCGGTAATCCCTACGTTTCGGGGATGCACAAGCGGGAAATGGATCTCGAAAAGCACGGCTGGAAGGACTGAATGAGATGGCCTTAACTTATCAACAACTTTTAACTGCCGTTCCATTGGTGTTGCGTGCGGGCAATGTTCCCAATATTGTCGGTGATGCCGGGATCGGGAAATCCGCCCTAGTGGAGGAAGTGGCTGCCAAAATGGGCGCTCAACTGTACACAACCGTGGTGAGCCTGAGCGAAAAGGGCGACCTGGCGATCCCGGTGCCGCCACTGACCAGTGACTCCTTTGTCGAGACGCAGCACTATGGCCGACTGGCAAACGTTCAGTACGGTTATTCGGAAACCCTCGTCAGCATCATCAAGTACGCCGAGGCCCATCCGAATCAGCCGATCATTTGGTTCTTGGACGAGTTCAACCGGGGAAGTCAAGCCGTCCAGAGCGAATTAATGAACCTGGTCCTGCAACGGCGGATCAACGCTCTCCGCTTGCCGGAGACCGTCCGGATTGTGATTGCCGAGAATCCCGACGCAACCATGGCCGGCTTTACCGAGAGTGAGTATGATGTGGCGATCGCGGACGCGGCGATCAAGGATCGGACTGTCCGGCTGGTGATGACCACCTCGACTACCGAATGGCTCTCCTGGGCTCAGTCGATCGGCCTCAATTCAATGGTTGTCGACTATTTGAATACCTACCCGGAGCGATTGTCAATTATCAATCGGGATGAGCAGGACCTTCACCCGACGCCCCGAGCCTGGGAACGGGTTACTAAGAACCTGGACCAGCTGGAACAATTGTCGGTCGAAAGTCAAAAAGCCCTGGCGGCCGATCTCTTCAGCGGTGATCTGGGAACCGAGGTGGGAGTCTCCTTTGCCCAGTTTATCCTGACGCACGGCCGTGGCTTGACTGTTGAAGAGTTGCAGACCAAGGAAAGCAGTCGGGGTGAATTTCAGTCCGTTGACGATGCAACCAAACTAGCTCTTCTGCGGGATTGGATCAAGGACGATTCAGCCCAGCCGCTGAGTACGGAGGCTGGGGCCCAGCATTTTGGCGCCTTGTTGACGATGGTGAGCCCGGATGGTCAGTACGCCCTTGCCCAATCAATAGGGGAGCGGCTGGACGAAATCCTTCAACCAATGTATGAACGGGCTAAGGAGGAGCCCAGTGGAGCGGTGGCCCGGCTTTACCAGCAACTGGCCGTGATCGCAACGCGGGGAGATAACCGCTAATGGGCTTGTTCGAACGGCTATTTCACCATCAGAAACGACAAGACACAGATGCTGCAGATCAGGCAACCCGAGCAGTGGTCCAGCTGCTCCAAAGCCACCGACTCCTGGGCGAAGTTCTGCTCCAGGTGCCCCGTTTCTATAATCCTGCTCAAACCGCTACCGCGGAACTCACCTGGCAAAGTGATCAGCTAATTTTGAAGATTAATCCGGAACAATTTCAGCACCTGCGAACCGATGATCAACAAACGCTGCTGGCCCACGAAGCGTTGCACGTCCTTTGGCAACACCCGCTGCGTTATGCTCAGCACCCGCACCCCGACATGGTCAAAGTGGCAACCGACGTGGCAGTTAATCAGTACCTGGCGGCAGCGCCCGTTGGTACGGCCACGCTAGCACAACTAAGGCGCCTGTTGCGGAAACGGATTCCTGCCCGCCTGGATTCGCAGGAATACCTTACCCTGCTGGAAAACGCCACGGTTGAGGAGCGGGAACGCTTAAAGAAGGGTGGGTTGCGCTTAAATGGTCAGGGGCATGGACAACAGCCAACACCGGGGACGGACGGCCACCAGGGCTGGCGCACGGTCGCTGACCAGGCCAGCCAGGGAAATCAGCAGATCCGCCTGGCTAATCTGCGACGGATCCTGTGCCACGCTTGGCAACAGACACCTAAACGCGATCGCGGTGTGCTGCCGGGTGAGTTAGTGCAGCAGTTGACCGGCCCGCGCCAGCCGGCTAATTTTGACTGGCAAATGGTTCTTCATCGCCAGGTCGGTAAGATTACCCGAGGCAAGGAAGAGTCACGGGCGCGTTTCAATCGCCGCCAGCCGTTGCGCATGGATCTGCCCGGCCAGATTAGTCACCTGACTGCTGACTTGCGAATCTTCGTCGATAATTCCGGCTCGATGACCGATGCCGAGATCCGCCGGGCGCTGATTGAAATCCGGAACCTGGTTGCTCGCGAACGCCCAGTGGTAACAATTTATTCTTTTGATGCGAAGATGTATGGACCGGGGCAACGATCGCGCAGTGGGCGACAGATTGAGTGGCAACGGCAAGGCGGTGGTGGGACCAGCTTTCAGGCAATTTTTGACTACCTGCGTGACCACCACGTCTCCCGCACCGGGGCAGTGATCGTGATTATCACTGATGGTTGGGGTAAGAAAATCTTCGCACGCACCGCTACCGGAATATTGACTGGCTCCTGACGACCACGACCGGTCAGCTGTCGGTCAAGCAGCCGCGCGGGCACGTATTTCAACTGAAAGAGGGAATCAGGGATGACAAGCATTTTGAATCCACAGGCGATGCAGCGGGTTTTGACCCACAGCGATGAGTACCGGCGGGCAGTCGGCCTTTTGAATGAAAATTGGGACCCGGATGATCAACCGATCTACCGCAATGTTCTGGAAGCCGCCGACGTTCACTTTGCCCGTCAGCTCCAGGTGGCGGGGCTACTGGAGGGCACAACCGACCTGAGTAACTACCAGGCGGTCAACCAGCTGATTATGCGCCATGATCAGTGGTTCTCGCCCAATGCCCGGCAGGCGTTGTTGGCACCCTTCCAGGACTAGTGCGCTGTGAGTGCCGCTAAAATCGAAAGATAGTATAATTAAAGTATTAAACCTTTTAAGGGGGACAAGATTGTGGCAATAAACGAAAAGATGATCAAGGATGACCTATACGAAGCCGTCAATGGCGAATGGATCAAGCAGGCAAAGATTCCCGACGACAAGCCGGCAACTGGTGGCTTCAACGACCTGGTGGACGCGATCGACAAGCAGATGATGGATGACTTTGACTCCTACGCGGATGGGAAGGAAAAGTCCGACGACGCGCGCTTCAATGAGATGATCAAGCTTTACCGGGTTGCCAAGAAATTTGAACTGCGGAAAAAGATTGGTCCCAAGGCACTGCAACGGGTCCTGTCCAGTGTGACCGACCTCCAGTCCTATGATGATTACCAAAACCAATGGCGCAACTGGATCATGGCCGGGCTGCCTTCACCGGTCAGCTTTGACATCGATGCTGACATGAAAAACGCCACGGTTTATGCACTCTTCGCCTCTTCACCAGCGTTGATTCTGCCGGACAAGAGCTACTACGCTCCGGACAAGCGGCAAGAGCATGACCAGTTGCTGAAACTGTGGACGGACATGATGACCGCGCTGATGGACAAACTCAAGTACGACAAAGACGAGGCCGCTGCGATCATTGAGCACGCCAAGCAGTTTGATGCGCTGCTGGCCCCCCACGTCAAGAGTGCCGAAGAAGCAGCCGACTACAGCAAGATGTACAACCCGCAGACGGTGGCCGAGCTGGCTGCTTCCACCGATCAGTTGGACCTGGCCGCGGTGATTAAGCGACTGGTGGGCACGGAACCAGAAAAGGTGATTGTCACTGAACCGGACTACTTCAAGGCTTTAGACGAAATCCTGAAGGGCCACTTCGACCTTTTCAAGGACTGGGCGATTGTCAACGTTATTCGCGACTACGCCAGCTACCTAGACGACGAAATGCGGGAGATTAACGGCCGCTTTGGTCGGGCCCTCTCCGGCAGCAAGAAACCGATCAGCCAGCGGAAGTTTGCCTACTACCTGGCGCGTGACGTCTTCAGCCAGGTGGCCGGGGACTATTACGGTAAGAAGTACTTCGGTCCCAAGGCAAAAGCCGACGTTCACCACATGGTTGAGCAGATGGTCAAGGTCTACAAGAACCGGCTGGCGAAGAATGATTGGCTGAGCAAGGCTACCCGTGAAAAGGCCGTCCTGAAGCTCGACAAGCTGGGCATCCAGGTTGGCTACCCAGACAAGATCCCGGCACTCTACGACCAACTGAAGGTCGACGATGGTGAGTCCCTAATCGCCAACCTGAACCAACTGACGATCACTCGCAACCGTGAAATGTTCAAGCGCTGGAATAAGCCGGTGGACCGGATGCGCTGGGAAATGAGCGCGGCCACGGTCAACGCTTACTACCACCCGTTCAAGAACATCATCGTCTTCCCGGCAGCCATCCTGCAGGCGCCGTTCTACTCCCTGAAGCAGTCCAGCAGCCAGAACTACGGCGGGATTGGAGCCGTCATCGCCCACGAAATCTCCCACGCCTTCGATAACAACGGGGCACTGTTCGATGAGTACGGAAACCTGAACAACTGGTGGACCGCGGAAGATTCTGCCCACTTCAAGCAATTGGCCCAGAAGATGATCGACGAGTTCGACGGCCTGCCGTTTGCCGGACAGAAGGTCAACGGTAAGCTGACCGTTTCCGAAAACATTGCCGACGGGGGTGGGCTCAGCTGTGCCCTCGAGGCCGCCAAGGATGAGGCCGATTTCAATGCCAAGGAATTTTTCATCAATTGGGCAACGATCTGGCGGATGAAGGCCACTAAGCAGTATGATCAACTGTTGCTGTCAATCGACGTTCACGCCCCGCAAAAGCTGCGGGCCAATGTCCAGGCCCAGAACCAGGCCGACTTCTACACCGCCTTTGATATTCAGCCAGGCGACAAGATGTACAAGGCTCCCGCGGATCGGGTCAATATTTGGTAATAAAGGACTTTACAAGGCTTGCTCAGGAATGAGTGGGCCTTTTTTTAATGATTATTTCCCGGAAAATAACTAGAAGAGACTGCTAAAGCAATCTAAAATTGAGATGAAATTAACTCGTGATTTTGGAAACAGGAGGCCTACCAATGAAACAAGTTCAAGTTATTCAAGACGACATCACAACGCTGGCGGTCGATGCAATCGTCAACGCGGCCAACACCACGCTGATGGGCGGGGGTGGCGTTGACGGCGCCATCCATCGGGCAGCCGGGCCGGCCTTGTATGCGGCCTGCCGCAAGTTTCATGGCTGTCCCACCGGTGAGGCCCGAATCACCAGCGGCTTCAACCTGCCGGCCCGCTACATCATTCATACCCCGGGGCCAATCTGGCACGGGGGCACTGGGGATGAGGCCCAACTGCTGGCCAATTCGTACCGCAACAGCCTGCTCCTAGCGGAAGAATATGGTTGTCGGACGGTGGCCTTTCCGTCGATCAGCACCGGAGTCTATGCCTTTCCCCTTGAACAAGCAGCTCCAATTGCGCTGGCGACCATCCGGGATTTTCTTGCGCAATCTACCAACGTCGAGCAGGTGACAATGGTCTGCTTTGATCCCGTGACCCTCGCCGCCTATCGAGCAGCATTATAATCACAATTGCTCGCGTTTAAGCGGGCTTTTTAATTTTTCGTTGGTTGAAAATGCTATAATAAAACTAATTATGTTAAAAATCAGGTGAAAGAAATGGCACAAAAGCCAGTCAAATTAGACGATGTTGCGCGCGAGGCGGGGGTGTCCAAGACAACTGTTTCCCGCGTTTTGAACCAGCGTGGTTATCTTAGTGAAGCAACCATTGCCAAGGTCCACCACGCAATGGAAAAACTAAATTACCGGCCCAATGCGATTGCTCGCCAGCTTTATAAGCAGGAAACAAAAATTGTCGGTCTGATCTTCCCAACTACCGATGATCCCTTCTTCGGTCAATTGGAAGCGGCTCTGGAAAGTGAGCTTTATCACCGCGGTTACAAGGTTTTGATGGGGAACAGTCAGAATGACCCGGGCAAGGAGCGCAGTTTTTTGCGGCAGCTTCTGAACCGGCAGGTCGATGGTCTCATCGTCGGGGCCCATAACGAGGACATCGATGAGTACCAGCGCACAACCTTGCCAATCGTTTCGATTGAACAAATCGTCAGCAAAAATGTTCCGGTGGTGTCATCCGACAATTACAACGGAGGGCGGCTTGCCACACAACGCTTACTCGACGATGGCTGCCAGCATATTATCCACACTAACTATCCAGAAAACATTCCGACGCCGAACCACGAACGGCGTTTAGCTTATGAGGAGTTGCTGCGGCTGCACGGACGAACCCCGATTACTTATCATATTAGCTTTGATGACCCAGTCGAGAAGAAGCGCCAGGTGATTCGGCGGATTTTTGAAGAACACCCAGAGGTCGACGGGATCTTTGCCGATAACGATACCAATGCCGGTTTGATCATGAACATTGCACGGGAGTACAAGCGTTTGATTCCGGAAGACTTGCGAGTAGTTGGCTACGACGGGGCTAACTCTACCCGGATTCTGTTGCCACAACTGACCACCGTTCAACAGCCGATTGACCGAATGGCAAAGACCGCTGTTCAGTTGCTCCAAGCCCGCTTAAATGGTGAAAAAGTGGAGTCAGTGATGCTGCCAGTCAAGCTAATCGATGGGGGAACGGCCTAATGCCGCTCCTTTTTATTTTAATTTTTTATGTCAACCGGTTGACAGATAAAACAGAAAACGCTAACATAAGAACCGTTGAAACAAGGAAGCGCTTTACTAACAGCTGAGGAATTTTAGTAAAAAGAGGGACTTTTATTATGGCTCATGTTTCATTAGACAAGCAAGGCTTAAAGCAATTTGTACACGCAAACGAACTCGGTGAGATGCAGGCAATGGTCAACGCCGCCGACGAAGAACTTCGCCAGGGCACCGGTGCTGGTGCGGACTTCCGTGACTGGCTCCATTTGCCAACCGAATACGACAAGGAAGAATTCGCCCGCATCAAGCAGGCCGCCAAGAAGATCCAAGCTGACTCCGACATCCTGGTCGTGATCGGGATCGGGGGCTCCTACCTGGGTGCCCAGATGGCCATCGACTTCTTACATAATACCTTCTACCAGGCCCAGAGCGCTGAGGATCGCAAGTATCCACTGGTCATCTTTGCCGGGAATTCCCTGAGTTCGACCTACGTCCACGACCTGCTCCAGCTGATCGGCGACAAGGACTTCTCCGTCAACATCGTCTCCAAGTCCGGGACGACCACGGAACCATCCATTGCCTTCCGGATCTTCAAGGACAAGCTGATCGCCAAGTACGGTGAGGCAGAGGCCAACAAGCGGATCTACGCCACGACCGACAAGGCCAAGGGTGCCTTGAAGACCGAGGCCGACGCTCACGGCTACGAAAGCTTTGTCATTCCAGATGGGGTCGGCGGTCGTTACTCCGTCCTCTCCGCCGTGGGTCTCTTGCCAATTGCCGCTTCCGGTGCCGACATTGACCAGCTGATGGCCGGTGCCGCCCAGGCCGAAAAAGATTTCGTTGACCCCGACCTGACCAAGAACGAAGCTTACCAATACGCCGCCTACCGGAATATCCTGTACCGGAAGGGCTACGAGACCGAACTGCTGGAAAACTACGAGCCAAACATGCGGATGTTCGCCGAATGGTGGAAGCAACTGGCCGGCGAATCCGAAGGGAAGGATCAAAAGGGCATCTACCCATCCAGCGCCAACTTCACGACCGACCTGCACTCCCTAGGTCAGTACATCCAGGAGGGTCGGCGCTTCCTGATGGAGACTGTGGTCAAGCTTGACAAGCCAAACTACGACGTTGACATCCCGAGCGAAGACGACAACCTCGACGGCCTCAAGTACCTGGAAGGCAAGACGATGGACTTCACCAACACCAAGGCTTACGAAGCCGTTGTTGCCGCTCACACGGCCGGTGGCGTTCCAGTCATGACCGTTCACATCCCAGAAGAGAACGAGTACACCCTGGGTTATTTGATTTACTTCTTTGAAGTCGCCATGGGTATCTCCGGCTACCTGAACGGGATCAATCCATTCAACCAGCCGGGTGTCGAAGCCTACAAGGTCAACATGTTTGGTCTGCTGGGCAAGCCGGGCTACGAAGAAGTCGGCGATAAGCTGCGGGCAGAAATGGAAAAGAACAACTAAGGAGGAGCCAAAATGATGTTATTAGGAAGTATCGAAGCCGGCGGGACCAAGTTCGTCTGTGCAGTCGGTGACACCAACTACCAAGTTAAAGATTCAATTCACATTCCAACGACCACGCCGGAAGAAACACTGCAGAAGTGCATCGATTGGTTCGATCAGTACAAGGCTGATCTGTCAGCAATCGGGATTGCCTCATTCGGCCCGATCGAAATCCGCAAGAGCTCCCCAAAGTACGGCTACATCACCAGTACGCCAAAGCCGGGTTGGGCAGATACGAACTTTGTTGGTCCGTTCAAGGAACATTTCAACATTCCGATCTACTGGACGACCGATGTCAACGGCTCCGCTTACGGTGAATACGTTCTCTCCACGCTGTTCAATAAGCGGGTCAACTCCCTGGTTTACTACACGATCGGGACCGGCGTCGGGGCCGGTGCCGTGATCGATGGCAAGTTTGTCGGTGAAACGGGTCACCCTGAGATGGGCCACATTCGCCTGAAGCGTCACCCAGACGACTTGGACTTCAAGGGCATCTGCC
Organism: Limosilactobacillus kribbianus; assembly: GCF_026413145.1. Taxonomy (GTDB): domain Bacteria; phylum Bacillota; class Bacilli; order Lactobacillales; family Lactobacillaceae; genus Limosilactobacillus; species Limosilactobacillus kribbianus. The sequence continues at coordinate 19,166 of NZ_JAOVYZ010000023.1, forward strand.
CATTCCACGGTGACTGCCTGGAGGGCCTGGTCAGCGGGCCAACCTTTGAGGCCCGGACCGGGAAGAAGGGGAAGGATGTTCCATTGACTGATCACGTTTGGGACATCATGGCCTACTATGTTGCTCAGGCAGCCCTGGACGCAACCCTGATGTTCCGGCCTGGCCAACTGGTCTTCGGTGGCGGGGTCGTCAGCGAAGAGTTCCTGAAGAAGGTTCGGCCAAAGTTCATGGAACTCCTGAACAACTACATCCCGATCGACAACGTGGATGAATACATTACGATGCCACTGGCACAGAATAATGGTTCCGCCACGATCGGCGACTTTGCTCTGGCGCTGAAAGCCGCAACTGAATAATTAAAGAATTGAGAGAGAAAAAGGGGTACAAAATTATGAAGGAAACTAAATTTATCCGGGTCTTAAGTGTCGTTGCCAGTGTGATCGCCGTCTGCATGTACGTTTCATACATTCCACAGATCATCAACAACCTTCACGGTGCCTACTGTGCACCTCTCCAGCCATTTGTTGCGGGTCTAAACTGCACGCTGTGGTCAATCTACGCATGGTTTAAGAGTGAACGTGACTGGGCAGTCTTTGTCGCCAACTTCCCGGGAATCTTCTTTGGCTTCATTACTTTCTTCACTGCCTTGCACTAATAACCACTGTTTTATCAAAACACTCCATAATCACCCAGGATTATTTCCCGGGTGATTTTTTATTGCCGTCGCTTCAGTCAGCAATATTTGGTATGATACAAGCAAACGAATTTGTTCTATTGGGAGGAGAAAATCGTGGCAAAGGAAAAGAAAACACGGCGGGGATTGAGGAAGGGCCTGCTGGCGAGCAAGCGGCGGCGCTGGCTGCTGCTTGCCGGGCTGTTGGTGGTAGTAATTGTGATCGCGGTGGCGGTCCATGCCGCAAACCAGCAAAAGGCAAGCACCCAACCCAAGTACCGGACGATGAAGGTTAGCCGCCAGTCCGACTTTGCGTTGACGGGCAAGGTTGAAGCAACCCAAACTCAGGTGCTGGCGCTGCCATCTGGGAAACTGCAGAGTCTAAACGTGAAGGACGGTGATCACGTTGCTCAGGGCACGCCGATCCTGACGACCCATAATGACGAGACCCAGGACAGTGCGACCGAGCTCCAGGGAGACCTGACTAAGGCTCAGCAGCAGGTCAAATCGCAGCAGCAGACGATCAACAGCCTTCGCCAACAAATCAGCAGCGCGGGCGAGGATGAACAGGCGGACCTGCAGAGCCAGCTGACGGAGGCCCAGAACGCTTATAATGACGCCCAAGCCAGCGTTAGTTCGACCCAGTCCCGACTCAACACGACTAACAGCAAAGTCAATCAGACACTGACGGCGCCGTATGCAGGCTACGTGACGGTCGACCAGTCTAAGCAAGATCAGCCGGTGGTGACCCTTTATTCCGACAGCCTTCAATTTACCGGCCAAATTTCCGAATACGACTACAGCAAGCTCCACCAGGGAACGACCCTGCAGGTCAAGGCGCTGGCAACCAACCGGACTGAAAAGACGCCGGTGTCGTACCTGGCTAAGGTGCCCACCAAGGCCACGGGCAATAACAGCAAGTACAAGGTAACTGCCAATCTGAACGCCAACAAGTTTATGGCTGGTCAGACCGCCAAGGCATTCATTGCTCAGGACGGGGTACGAATCCCGAAGTCTGCCGTCCGCCACGGGAAGGTTTTCGTCGTGATTGACGGCCGGGCCCAGGCAGTTCACGTCAGCGGGCACGCGGTTAACAGCTCCTACCTGGTCACTGACGGGGTTGACGCGGGCGATCGGATCGTAACCAACCCGGGAAAGCACCTCAAAGACAACACAAAGGTTGATCAAGATGATTAAGCTCGAGCGTATCAACAAGTATTACCGCCAGGGCGATCACCGTTTCCATGTTCTGCACGACATTAGCCTAAATGTCGACCAGGGTGAGCTGGTGGCAATCATCGGGGAGTCTGGTTCGGGAAAATCGACCCTGATTAACATCATCGGCTTCCTTGATGATGACTTTGAGGGCAATTACTTTTACGAGGGTCAGCCGATCCACAACTACACACGAAAGCAGTTTTCCAAGCTCCGCAACCAAAATGTCGGCTTCGTCTTCCAGAACTTTAAGCTGATCCGGGAGGCCTCGGTGGTGGAGAACGTGGCCCTGCCGCTTCTCTATGCCGGCCAGCGGCGCAGCACCATCAGGGGACGGGTCGAAGCGGTCCTCGATCAGGTCGGTCTGCACGGCTATGGCGACTCTCTGCCGCAAAACATGTCCGGTGGTCAGCAGCAGCGGGTCTCAATTGCCCGGGCGATCGTCAGCCATCCCCATTTTCTAATTGCCGATGAGCCGACCGGGGCCCTGGACACCGAGACCAGTCAGGAAATCATGAACCTCTTTAAGGAGCTCAATCAAAACGAGGGGACGACGATCATCATGGTCACCCACGACCCCAAGGTGGCCGCTCAGTGCGACCGGATAGTCAAGATCATCGACGGCCGGGTCGTCAGCGACAGTCAGGAGGTGCGCGATGCGGGTAAGTGAATTAATTCGGACCGCGCTGCGTTCGCTGCGGGCCAATAAGAAGCGCAGTTTTCTGACCATCATCGGGATCATGATCGGGATTGCGGCCGTGATTACGATTCTCGGGATTGGGGACGGGATCACCCAGACGATGTACGACAAGTTCGGCAACAACGCCAAGCGGGGTCAGCAGACGACGGAGATCTACTACACTCCGGATAACGAAAATTCGGCGGTCAACGGCTTTAACCAGCAGGATCTGACCAACATCGACAACCAGTTTGGCGGTGAGGTACGTCGGGTTCGGATCGAGCACGAAACGGCCAACCTCAACACCCATGCGGAGATCGGCGACACCCTAAAGAGAACCACGGTTAGTCTGCTGAATAAGCCGACCACCGACGTGAAGATGATTGCCGGACACAACCTTTCCGCAGGTCAATTGGCAACCGGAGAACCAGTCGCCCTGATGAAGGAGTCACTGGCCAAAAAGCAGTACGGGACCGCGCAAAACGCCATTGGTACCACGGCCACGGTCGGTTCCACCAGTTACCGGGTGGTCGGCGTCTACCGTGGCCAGGCGGAATACTCCACGGACGGTGACGAAAATAAGTACGGGGTTGACCTCCTGCTGCCAAAGAAGCTCTACTACCAGGGTGATACCGCCAGCCAGGGAAACACGATCAAGCTGACCTTTGATCAGGGGGAGAACGCTGGTCGCCTTTCCCGCAAGGTCGAAAAATACCTGAAGAAGAACGGCAGCGCGGCCAGCCAAGGGACCTACACCTACGAGGACATGGAGAAGGCCCTCAAACAGTTCTCCTCCCAGATGAGCATCATCACCAGCTTCATCAGCCTGATCGCCGCTATTTCTCTCTTTATCGCCGGGATCGGCGTCATGAACATGATGTACATCTCGGTATCTGAGCGGACCCAGGAGATCGGGATTCGTTTGGCTGTCGGGGCGACCCCGGCCAACATTATGATGCAGTTCCTGATTGAGGCGGTCGTGCTGACGGTTACCGGGGGCCTGCTGGGCTTTCTCGGCGGTGCCGGCTTGGCCCACCTGATTGCGCCGCTCCTGTCGCATTCGATCGGCAGCGGCATTCACATCCACGCCCATATCACGCTGAACGCCTTCCTGCTGGCCTTTGGAACCTCAGCGGCGGTCGGCCTGGTCTTCGGGATCTTGCCAGCCCGTCAGGCGGCTAACAAAAACCTGATCGATATTCTTCGCTAGGGTCCCGTCAGCGCGATAGCTGGGCTATAATAGACCTCGACAAGAATAGGGAGGAATAAAAAGATGAACATTGTTTGGACTTGGGACGTCGTTCGACGAATCATTGAAGTAATTTGGGTGATCAACATTGCCTTTGCGATTTGGACCGTCTTTCGGACCCGGCGTGACATCGCATCGACCTGGGCCTGGCTGTTGGTGTTGTCGCTGTTTCCAATCGTCGGCTTCATCGCCTATCTTTTTGTTGGGCGGAAGCTATCGAACGATGATATCTTCAGCATCCGAGCCGAGCAGCGGGCCGTTGCCCAAAAAATGGTTGGTAAGCAGGAAGCAGTAATCAATCGCCGTCAGCCGGACGCCTCCAAGGGGCAGTTTGCCCGAGCACGCCAGTTGATCCGTCTCTCGCTGGGCTTGGACCATGCCCTGGTGACTTTTAACAACCACGTGGACGTGTTTGTCGACGGGCACAAGCTCTTTGATAAGCTGATTGAGGACATCGATGCCGCCACGGATCACGTCTACATTGAGTTCTACACCTTTTATTCCGACGAGTTGGGAACGCGGATTCTGAAGGCGCTCGAGCGGGCCGCCGCGCGCCACGTTACCGTGAAAGTACTCTACGATTTGAGCGGTTCACGGGGGACCACTTTCCGTTTCTTTGCGCACTTAGAGGAGCTCGGTGGAGAGGCCCAGCCGTTTAACTCCCGCTCCAATAAGCGGATTTCGACTCCGCGGCTGAACTACCACCTTCACCGCAAGATCGTGGTGATTGATGGCAAACTGGGCTACATCGGGGGCTTCAACATCGGTGACCAGTACCTGGGCGTCGATTCGAAGTTTGGCTACTGGCGTGATACCCATCTGCGGGTGTTTGGCCAGGCTGCGATGCTTTTGACGGCGCGCTTTGCGATGGACTGGAACACCACCTGCCGGAAGACTAACAAGACCCGGATCGACACTAGTAAGGCCTTTACCAGCTTTAAGGTGAAAAAGCCGACGGGGGATGAGGACGAGGTCGCTATGCAGATCGTTTCGTCCGGGCCGGACAACGAAAACTTCGCGATCCGGCGGGGCTATGAGTCGATCATCAGCTCGGCCCGCAAATACGTCTACATCCAGACGCCGTACCTGATCCCCGGGGAGCCAATCCTGGAGTCGTTGATCATCGCGGCCCGGAGCGGGATCGACGTGCGGATCATGATTCCGGCGATGCCCGATCACCCCTTCGTCTACCGGGCAACCGAGTACTACGCGAAGTACCTGGTCAACAATGGGGTTAAAGTCTACAAGTACAACAATGGTTTCATCCATGCCAAGACGATGGTCAGCGGCAATAACCTTTCCTCAGTTGGTTCGGCCAATCAGGATTACCGCTCCTACCGGCTGAACTTCGAGGCCAATGCCTTTGCCTATAACGCCAAGCTAACGGCACAGCTGAAAAAGATCTTTGAGGACGACATCAAGGACAGCACCTTGTTGACGCCGGAATACTTCGACGCGCAATCGCGATGGCGCAAGTTTAAGCAGTACTTCTCCCGGCTCCTCTCGCCAATCTTATAGAATAGAAAACCCGCTGCGGTTCACTTTACGACTGCAGCGGGTTTAATAATGGATCAATAGCCGCTTAAGGACTGTAAGCGCTCCCAAAATCCGGTAAGATCAAAGAAGAAAGTAAATTCATGAAAGGATGATCGAAATGGCAAAGAAAATTATTTTAGATTGTGACCCGGGCCATGATGATGCCCTGGCAATGACGCTGGCGGTGGCCAACCCGGCAATTGACCTCTTAGCCGTGACCACTTCTGCGGGGAACCAGACTCCAGACAAGACGCTGAACAACGCCATGCGGATGCTGACGCTGCTGCAACGTGAGGACATTCCGGTCGCCTCGGGGAACCAAACGCCCCTGGTGAAGCCCCTGGAGACGGCTCCAGAGGTTCACGGGGAAACCGGCTTAGACGGTGCCGATTTGCCGGATCCCGATTTTGCGGTTCAGAAAATGACCGCAATCGAATTGATTGCCAAGACGCTGCGCGAAAATGACGATCAGGTTACCCTGGTGGTGACTGGGCCGATGACCAATGCGGCCCTTTTCCTGCGGGTCTACCCGGACCTGGCACGGAAGAAAATTGACCAGATTGTCTTCATGGGTGGCGCAATGGGCCTGGGCAACTGGCGACCATCCGTGGAATTCAATATCTTCGTTGACCCCGAGGCCGCCAAAATCGTCCTGAACTTTGGCATTCCACTGGTGATGGCACCACTGAACGTTACCCACAAGGCTCAGATCATGAAGGATGAGATCGAAGCGGTCAAGGAGATTAAAAACCCCATTGGTCAGGCATTCTATGGATTACTGAGCTTCTTTGAACAGTACCACGAAAATCCAAAGTGGGGCTTCACGGGGGCGCCGCTTCACGATCCGTGCACGATTGCCTGGTTGATTGATCCGACGATGTTTAAGACCGATAAGATGAACGTTGACGTCGAGACGCAGGGCGACCTCACCCGAGGCGAAACGGTTTGTGATTGCTACCGGCTGACCGGGAAGCCGGTGAATACCGAGGTATTGTTGGACATCGATCGGCCACGATTTATCCGCTTGATAATGGATTCGCTGAAGAGCTTTGACTAAAAAACAACCTGGAAGAAATGATGCTTCTTCCAGGTTGTTTGTTTAGTTGGTAGTGTTAGTAATCAAACATTTCGGTAGACAGGTAACGGTCGCCGCCATCCGGTGAGACGGTGATGACCTTCTTGCCCTTGCCCAGCTTCTTAGCCAATTCAATGGCACCCTTGATGTTGGCGCCGGCAGAAATTCCGACCAGGATCCCTTCTTGGTGGGCAACTTCCCGAGCCATGGCGATGGCGTCGTCACTCTTGATCTCGAGGATGCCGTCGTAAACATCCTGATCCAGCACCTCCGGAACGAAGCCGGCGGAGATTCCTTGGATCTTGTGCTTGCCACCGTGGCCTTCCTTCAATACCGGTGATTCGGCTGGCTCCAAGGCGTAAACCTTGGTAGCTGGGTTAGCCTTCTTTAGGGCATGACCGATCCCGGTCAGGGTGCCGCCAGTACCAACCCCGGCAACAAAGGCATTAGGCAGGTTGTCCTTGCCAAAGGCCTCGATGATTTCCTGACCGGTGGCTTCTTCGTGGATGGCTGGGTTAGCTGGGTTATCGAACTGCATCGGCATGAAGTAGCCCTTTTCCTTGACTAATTCCTCAGCCTTGGCGATGGCACCCTTCATCCCGTCGGCACCCGGGGTGAGAACCAGTTCGGCGCCGTAGCCCTGCATGAGCTTGCGCCGTTCAACACTCATCGTTTCCGGCATGGTGATTACCAGGTGGTAGCCCTTGGCTGCAGCGACCATGGCGAGACCGACCCCGGTGTTACCGGAGGTTGGTTCGACAATTGTGCCGCCTTCCGTAAGCTTTCCGTCTTTTTCGGCTTTTTCGATCATGGCCAGAGCGATCCGGTCTTTGATAGAGCCGGCGGGGTTAAAGAATTCGAGTTTAACGTAGACATCGGCAGCGTCTTCCGGGACGACGCGGTTGAGCTTGACGATGGGGGTGTTACCGATCAGGTCGGTGATGGAATTAACGATTTCAGTCATAGTAATTACTCCTTTACTAAATTCTTGGCTTGGATACGATGGGCAACCAGGTGGAGCCAGTTGTCAAAGAAAATGTGCTGGGCCGGCTGCCACTTGAACTGGGGACCCCGCATGTGAATGGGGTCGAGGTAGTAGTTCTGTGGCTTGGCATATTCCCGGTCCGGGTAGGCGTTCTTTTCTCGACGGTATTCCTTGGTCAGTGCCTCCCGCCCGTATTCCAGGTGGGAAAAGAGGAAGTATTGGGGATGGTGGCGTGCCCGGAAGGAGAAGAGATTTCCACCCGGGGTGACGGCCTCTAAAACTAAGTCGGGATGGTTAAAGACCTGCTGATGGTCGAGCTCTGCGTAACGGGCGTGGGGAGCGAGAAAGCCATCGGGCAGGCCAGCTAAAAGGGGACTGGCTTGCAGGAGGTGATTGGAATAGATGCCGAAGAGCTTGCTCGGCAGCTGGTGCTTGTCGATCCCGTACAGGTAGTTGGCAGCGGCCATTGCCCCCCAGCAGATGTAGAGCTGGGGAATGTTCAGTTCATTGAGCCGGTCAATCAATCGGTGAATCTCATCAATGTAGGTGATTTTGTCAAAGGGGAGCTGTTCGATCGGTGCCCCAGTGATGATGAAGGCGTCGAACTGGTCGAGCTCATCTAAAACGAGCGGCTGGGAGATGCGCTGGACGAGCTCGGGAACGGGACGCCCCTGGTAATGTTGCTGGGGGTACAGGAAGGTCAGCTTCACCGGAAAATCTGATTGAGCCAGCACGTGCTGAAAGCGCCGTTGGGTGTCAACCTTATCGTGCATTAGATTTAGGATTCCAATATGAATAGGAGTGACGGTCACGATATCACCTCAATTTTCGTGAAAATTTAGTATAAAAAAGCTGTTATTAATCTTCTCCGCGCGGGGATTGCACTACGCCAAAAAGCCCATCATGCAAATGATGCTGGGAATTAAATGGAAGATTAACAACAGCAGGTAATGTGCTGGGACTGGCTAAGGGTTAATGCTTTAATCATGATCACCACTCCTTTAAACTTAACACTTGTAATTTGTTAGTAACATTTTAACCCGGTTAAGATTAAAAGTCAATTAGAAAGTTGCGCTTAAACAAGGAACGGTCGGTCAAATCAAGCCCTAATTGGCAAGCTGGACCCGGATGATTTTAACCTGGTAAGTGGATTGCGGAGCCTGGACCGTCACGGTGTCACCCGCCTGATGGTGCATGAGGGCGGCGCCGAGGGGGGAGTCAAAAGTAATTTTCTGCTGGGCGAGATCGGCCTCCTGCTTACCGACGATTTGGTAGGTGGTCTGGTCCTCGTCGTCTTCAAATTGCAGGGTAACCCTGGTTCCCAGGTCGACGTGGGAATCGTCGGTCGGAGTGATAATCTGGGCATACTGGAGCTGCTTATTGAGGTAGCGTAGCCGGCTCTCCAAGTGGCGCAGTTCTCGTTTGGCAGTGCTATATTCGGTGTTTTCTGACAGGTCGCCGAGGGCCCGGGCGGCTTTGAGCTGTTCGATCTTGGCCGGCCGCTGTTTTTGGAGGGTGGCAATTTGCTCCTCAATCTCGTGATAGCCGTTGGCCGTCATCTTTTGAAAGTAGACGTGCTTCATTTCTTCAACCAGTTTTTTGCGCTGCATCAGAGTCAATCCTTTCTTTTTTCGCTATTTTCCATTTATGGTATCATAGAATGGTAATTTAATTATTTGAGACGGAGGAATAATTGTAGAAATGAACGAGCAAGAAGAACATCTGAAGCAGTTCCTCACTTCGTCCACGTATCATCAGCTCTCTGCTAACCAGCAGAAACATGCTCAGGACATCCTGACCCGTTTTAACCAGCACATGTTCAACGAGCAACACTTGGCCGACACCGCGTGGACACCCCAGGCGGTTCGCGAAGTGATGGTTGGGGACTTTATTGCGGACCCGGCTTTGACCAATCAGTTTGGCATTGCCGTGGCGCCGGTATTAAAGGCCTATCAGAAGTTCCTGAAGGTTGACCAGCTCAAGGAGATTGAGGCTGCCATTGATTCGCAGCGGACGAACATGAACACCTGCCGGAAGGCCCACCAGACCTGGGCTCAGTTACACGGGGAAACAACGACTGCCTCCTCGGCTGCAGAAAAAGACACTGAGCCGGCATCAACAAACAATGCCATTAAAAAGGTGCACCGGGCTGACTGGTCACCAGCTAAATTGGAACAGTTCATCAGTGACACCAAGGTAGCGGTTGCGACGGCGCCGGAATTCCAGCACCAGTTCCTGGACCACGCCCAGCAGCAGTATATCGTGGTAGAATTCTTGACCCTGATTCATCAAGAGTTTAACGAATACCCTGGCGAATGGGACTTCAGCGACCTGCAGCGGGTCTTAGGGATGATGATGCCGCTTGACCCGGACATCACTCCCAAGCAGATTCAAAACATTGTGCCAACCGCCCAGGCCCTCTTTGACTACCTCAAGCGGACCAACAAGATCGATATGGACCAGTACAAGACTGCGCTCAAGTCGATCGCTAACATGCAGCCGTCCCAGTCGATGCTGGCTTCCCTTTCACGTAAGGAACGGGAAACCCAGCTGGTCATGTCCTTTATCCGTAGCAACGGTGTCAACATCGACGATATGAAAGCCGCCGATCAGTGGATGGACGGGCATAGAGACGAAGTGGCCGACTTTATGCGGACCCTTCTGCGGCCATGGCGGGAATACGAGCACCAGCAGCTAGTTCGGCGTCAGCATGCGGCCCAACAGCGAGCACGACTCAGTCAACCGGGTGAAAAGGCAGTTCGCCACCACCGGGCACCACGGGGCATTAAGTTTAGCAAGAAGGCCCGGAAAAAGCGTCATCGCAAATAAAGAGGTGAGAACAGGTGAGTATTCAAATTCCGCAAAACATGACCGAAGTTGAAGTTCAGCTGATCGACCGCAAGAAGGCCGGTGAGCAGGTCACCAAGGAAGAGATTATTCAAAATGCCGTCAAGGATATCCTTCAGGCACTGATGGATGAGGCACTGGAAGGCCACTACGACGATGTTAAATGGGATGACCAGCAGCATAATCTCCTGGTGTTTGACATCATGGGCAAGCAGGTCGGAATGGCCCAGCCACAAAAGGGGACTTTCATCGAGGACTTCACCGCCAATCCCGATGGCCTGATGGACTACTTCACCACGGTTGTCACTAAGATTGTGGGCGGACGGTAAAACGCGAGTTCTGTCCCACCGCCTATTATCTTTATTAAAACTGGCCAGTAGGCGTGAAATTGCGCTTGCTAGCCAGTTTTTAATTTTGCCAAATTTTAGTTAAAACGCAGCGACAGGCAGGTCAAGCCACCGTCGATCTTGCTAAATTCCGACATGTTGGCCTCGTAGGTGGTGAAGCCGTTTTCTTCCAGCAGCCGCTTAACTCCTGGAAAGCCGGCTGGCATAATGACACCGTTGCCGGTGTTGATGCAGTTGACGGCGTAGTCTTCGCCAGCAGGAACCTTTAGCTGGTCGAAATCCTGAAAGTAGGGACTGTCAATGTACTCACCGGACACCAGCAGCTTGTTATTGCCCATGTAGGTGGTGCCGGTCTTGAGGTGAAGAACCTGCTTAACCGGAACAGCCTTGACGGTTTTGCCGAACTTGGCGGCAATTTTACTAAACTGGTCGATTCCGGCCTGGTTGGTCCGTGCGGAGAGGCCAACGTAGATCAGGTCATTGTCCACCGGCATGACGTCACCACCTTCGAGCGTTCCGGGGCTGGTGATTTCAAAGATCTGCTTGTCGTCGTAGAACTTTTCAATTGCCGGCTTGATCAGTTCCCGCTCCTTTTGCCGAGTGTCTCTGGCGGGGTTGGTAATGACGGCGAAGTCATCGAAGACCACTGCCGGATCCTCAACGAAACAAGAGTCCGGGAAATCAGCCAATGGCGGCAGGGTGGTGACGGTGATCCCCAGTTTTTGCAGCAGGGTAACGTAGTCCTGATGCTCTTTTAGTGCCAGCTGGTAATTGGGCTTACCCTCGTTGGCGTAGTCGTCAATTCCGTTGACTACGCTTGGTGCTGGCGTCCGGACAATCGCTTTGGTAAATAGCATATTAATCCCTCCTTGTATTCTATAAATATATCCTTTCGGATTTTGCTACTATACAACTTGTTTTCTGGTCACCGCATGATAACCTCTAATTATCATTGGCTTTGGTCAACTGGTATAGGTTAAATTCTCCTGTAGTT
>NZ_JAOVYZ010000024.1 GCF_026413145.1 Limosilactobacillus kribbianus
GATGCATCGTCGGAATAACATTCCTCGCAAGTCATTGAACTACCGCACACCACTTGAAGTATTCATGAAGCACGTCACCGATGAGCAACTAGCTTTTTTCTAACTTAATTTGACATTTCGGGTACTTAAATCTCAGGATAACTGTTTTCTTTGATGTCTAATTTCTTGTTCTTCATGTCGGTCTTAACTACCGTCACGTCGCAAGGTGCTTCACGAATCGTGTAGGATGCGGTCGAACCGACAATTAACCGGCCAACTACGTTTAACCCCGTAGCCCCGATGACGATCAGGTCAATATCGTGCTCGCTCGGGTAGTGTTCAGCCAGTTCTAGTTTGGCATTGCCAATTGAAACTTCGGTAGTGACGTTTTCGATGCCGGCGTTTTCGGCCTTAGTCCGGTATGCCCCGAGCCGTTTCTTCATTTCTTCAACAGCAGATTCATAAATGCTGTGGTCAACGAAGCCATAGCCGCTCGGTCCGGTCGTTGGATAGCGCTCGCCGTTGATCACGCTCAGTAAAAAGAGTTGAGCATGATTCTGCAGAGCAAGCTCAACCGCCTTATTGAAGGCCATGTCTGATTGTTTGGACCCATCGATCCCAACTAAAATCTTTTGATAACTCATAAAAACACCTCCAAAAACTACTTCTTGCTACAACCCTATTTTACCACAAAGTTGTCTAGTTTCTGGGCGATTATGATTAATCCGTGACCAGGTTGTTAATTGCCTCCATGTAAATCGCCATCGAACGGATTAGGTCAGCCACTGGTTGATATTCGTTCGCCTGGTGCATCGTATTTGGCGTCTGCGGCATCAGCGCACCAAAGGCCACGCCTCGTTCCATCAGTCGACCATAAGTACCACCACCGACGACTTCCGGCTTAGCATCCTTGGCGCCCGTTTGGTGAATGTAGGCATCCATCAGGGTTTTGACAATTGGATCGCTTGGATCAACGTAGTGCGGTTTCTGGGATGGCCCCTGCTTGACCGCAATGCCCAACGGATCTGCCACCTTCTTGACAATGGCTTCCAGTTCGTCCGGACTAATACCTTTCGGGAAGCGGAAATTCATGTCAATGTCACCGCCGTTTTCAGCGTCAAAGTTAAGAATCCCGGCATTCATGGTTAATTTACCCATGACCGGATCCGTGTAAGCACCATCAAAGCCCTTCATCCGGGTATCCAGGTGCAGGTACTTGGCCAAGAAGTGAATGAAGCTCTTAGCACCAGCCGCAAAGGCATACTGGTCCAGGAAGGTTGCCAGGTAGGTTCCGGCATTAATCCCCTGCTCTGGTTCCATCCCGTGAGCCGCCTTCCCGATCACGGTCAGCTTCAAGCCCTCAGTCGTTGGTTCAGCTTTCCCTTGGATTGGATTCTCGTCGACAAACTGGTCAAAGGATGCTTGGACTTGATCCGCGTCCGGAACAATTACTTCAGCAACTGCTTCACGTGGCACCATGTTGAAACGCAAACCGGAGTGGAAGCTCTTCAGAACATAATCCGTCCCATTGGTGGTCGGCACACTGAGCTTCAGTGAAACCTGGCCCTTTTCACCGTTGATAACCGGGAATTCGGCGTCTGGTGAGAAGCCCAGGGTCGGTGCCGGTTCAACTTCAAAGTAGCGGTGCATCCCTGTCCAGTTGCTCTCCTCATCGGTCCCAACGATAAAGCGCACGCGCTTATTAAAAGCCACCCCTTGGTCCTTTAAGTACTTGAGGGCGTAGTAAGCCGCCATCCCAGGGCCCTTATCGTCGGAGGCACCCCGGCCGTACAGGTTGCCGTCCTTGATGACCGGGTCAAAAGGATCGGTGTCCCACCCCTTACCTGCTGGCATCACGTCAAGGTGGGCTAGGATTGCCAGGGTCTCATCGCCTTCGCCCCATTCGGCGTAACCGACGACGTTGTCAATGTTTTTAGTCCGAAAGCCATCCTGCTCAGCCATTTCCAAAAAGGCTGCCAGTGCTTTGGACGGACCGGGACCCAGTGGGTATTCATCGGTAGCCGCACTGTCATCACGGACACTCTTGATCTTCATCAGGGCCACTAAATCTTCCAAATAATTTTGCTTTTGGCTCTCAGCGGCCGCTAACCAATCTGTCATTTGAATTCCTCCAATTCATTTCAATTCAATTCAGCTAAAATAATGATACCATTAAAGTGCAGTACTTAACATTGAAATCATTTAGGAAGTGTCAATATGGAAGAATTAACCGAACAAATTTTGCACGATGTTATCAAGCCACGGCCCGCACATAGTTTTAAGGGAACCTTTGGTAAGGTAACCCTGGTTGGCGGCAACCGCAACTTTGGCGGAGCTATCATCATGGCTTCAACGGCAGCAGTTTGCGCCGGCGCCGGTCTGGTCACAACCTGTACTGATGCTAGCAATTCCGGTGCCCTACATTCCCAGCTACCCGAAGCAATGTTTGCGGACTTCACGGATGATGAACAGGTCGCCAGTTTGGTTGCCGCGGCTACGACGGTCGTGGTTGGCCCCGGCCTTGGCGATGATGAACAAAGTCTCCACATTCTTAAAAACGTCTTTGCTCACACCACTGCCGAGCAAAACGTGGTAATCGACGGTTCCGCCATTACCCTGATGGCCCGGGAAAAACTGACGGCTCCGCTAGGAAAGATTATTTACACGCCCCATGAAATGGAATGGCAGCGTCTCTCGGGGATTAAAATTGCCGACCAGACCGAGGAGGCTAACCGGACAGCCCGAGAAAAACTCAACGCCACCGTCGTCTTGAAGAAACACCACACCGAGATCTACACGAAAGACAAGGTCTACCAGCTGACCATCGGTACCCCGGCCCAGGCCGTCGGGGGGATGGGTGACACCCTGGCCGGAATGGTTGGGGGCTTCACGGCCGAATTTCACCAGCACCCACTCCAAGCCGTGCTAGCCGCCGTCTACGCCCATAGCGCTGTTGCCGAAAAAATCGCTGAGGATCAATATATCGTCCTTCCCCACCAGATTAGTCGTGCCCTGCCGGCCTTCATGAAAGAAATGGCTGAGGCTGAAGACGACCATCATATCGGCTTTCTAGGCTAAAAGTAATTGGTACGAATAAAAAGAACGTTCTGACCACCACCGCGGCAGTCAGAACGTTCTTTAATTTTACCGAATATGCAGTTTGCGCCGCAATGCCGCCGAGCGAGCACCGATGATTGAATCGGCCAGCCGGAATTTAAGCGCCAGGTAGAGGTAGACGCCAACACCGACCGCTACTCCTGGAATCAGGGAGAAGAAGGCAGTAAAACGGCCGTACGGGCTAACAAAGTGACCAATCAGCACCATCACCAGCTTGGTGAAGACGAACATGATCAAAGAGAAGCAGAGGATCTGGTTCGTCGGCCGGGCCATCTGGGCAAAGTGCATGTTAAATTCCATGTTGAACGAGTGCAGGATCAGATAGTTGACCACAAACATCGAGATGCAGGTCGCCAGCAATGGTCCCAATCCCTGCAGCAGCCAGATGCACGGTAGCTGAATGATCAGTTTGACCACCAGGCCAATTGCCAAGAATTTCATCATCCGCTTGTTTTCAGAAATTCCCTGCATCATCGCGGCGGCCACTGTGTAAAGACCCATTGGAATCGCCACGAAGGAGGCAAATTCCAACACGGTCACCCCAGCTGGATCGTAGCGGTAAAAGACGGTATAGACCTGCTGGGCAACCGCGGCGAGGCCCAGGGCAGCCGGAATCATCACGAAGTAGAAAAGCATTAAGACGTTTTCAATCTGCTTGCGCATCCCCTCCTGATCGTTTTGTGCCCGGGCGGTGGCCAGCAGCGGGATCACCGTGGCGGCCATGGCCGAAGCCAGTGAGATCACGATCATGTAGAGCTTGTTAGCGTTGAAGGAGAAGAGGGCATAGAGGACGGTGATTTGGTAGTGGGTAAAGTTTCCCACCATCTTCATCATGTGCGGGAATGTAAACTGGTCAATTAACTGGTAGAGCGTGATCCCGGATTCGATTACGATAAAGGGAATCGACTGGTAGGCGATCTTTAAGACCAGGCTTCCGGTCGAAACTTCCCGATCCTCGACACTGTTGGCAACCAGGCCGTTCATCTCGCCCAGATGTTTCATCCAGGCCATCGCCAGGACAATGATCGCCCCGATTGCTCCGATGAAGGCCGCAAAAGTCGACTGGGTGACAGCGCTGACCCAGCTGCCGTGCTGGATCTTCATGATGAAGTAGGTTGCCGCCAACATGTAGATGATCCGAAAGAGCTGCTCGACGAACTGCGACATTGCCGACGGAGCCATCCAATTATAGCCCTGCAAAAAGCCCCGGGTGATTGCCATCCCCGGAATGATCAGCACCGCCCAGGCCAGCGAGCGGATAACCGGGATGACGTTGGGGTCACCGTTGTCCATCAAAGAAGCACCAAACATCATAATCGTCGCACAGATGATCCCCATCGCCATCGCCACGTACATTCCAGAATGATAGAGCCGTCGACTGACCCCGTACATGTTGATTCCGTTATAGTGGGCAACCAGCTTCGAGATGGCGGACGGAATCCCCGCCGTAGCTACCACCAAAAAGAGGTTGTAGATGTTGTACCCCTGGGCAAAAAGGGCGTTGGCTTCGTTACTATAGGCCCCAAACCAGGTAACCCATGGAATTACGTAGAGGGCTCCCAGAATCCGTGAGGCAATACTTCCTGCCGTCATCCAGGCCGAACCGCTCAGCATTTTGGCCCGGGCGTCGTTTTGCGGTGCACCACGACGCGAATCATTCGTCTGTTCATCGTTCATGATCTGCAATATCCTACCTTTATTTGTTTAGTGGGAGGCTGGGAGCTAACCTAGCCTCTTTGCTGTTATATCGTTTACAAATGCTCCAGCGCGGTAGCTGGCTGCGACGCGAAGCTAGTCCGAACGTTGATGGAATCAACATCTGCCAAATAGGCTAGCTGCGCGTCGACGAGGGTGGGAAGACGAACTCACAAGCGAGTTCTGTCCCACTTTCTTGCTAATCCATTGTTAAAAAATTCAATCTTAACCATTTTAGCGTGTCAACGGAAACAGTGCAATTTGTTTTCGTGGATTTTGCCCTTTCTTTAGTACTGATCAAGGTCGACGGTGACCAGCCGGACATCTTTTCCCGGGAAATTTTTCTGCAGGTCGGCCACCTTGCTGGCAACCGGCGCCTTTTCAAAGTGCCCCAGCTTGTCGTTGATCGTAATGGCAAGGCCCAATTTAGCAAACTCCATCGCCTCAGCCATCGTCTTGCCCTGGGTGAAGGCCTCAGGCAGATCCGGGAAATCAACTTGAATTTCGTCATCCTTGGGGGTAAAGAAAGCCGGGTAACTAACAATTTCCATCAAATTCCTCCTTAATTAAAGAAGATGGACAGTGACGTTTCCGCCACAATCCATCTTCGACTCATTTTACTTAACAACAATGTTAACAATCTTGTTTGGCACCACGATAATCTTCTTCACGTCCTTGCCGTCAGTGAACTTCTGGACGTGTTCGTTAGCCAGGGCCTGCTTTTGGGCCTCTTCACGGCTGATATCCTTGGCCATCTTGATCTTGGCCCGAACCTTACCGTTAACCTGAACGATCATCTCAACCTCGTTTTCTACCAGGGCCTTTGGATCGTACTTCGGCCACGGCTGGTAGGCGATCGTGTCGCTGATGCCAAAGTGGCTCCACAGTTCTTCGGCCACGTGTGGCATTACTGGAGAGATCATCTTGACGAAGCCTTCCATGTATTCTACCGGCAGGTCTTCCGCCTTGTAGGCTTCGTTGACGAAGACCATCAGCTGGGAGATGGCGGTGTTGAAGTGCATCCGCTCGAAGTCCTCGGTGACCTTCTTGACGGTTTGGTTGTATACTTTGTCGAGCTTGCCGTCGTTGAAGTTGGAAACCCGGTCCCGCAGGTGGTTATTTTCATCCATCAGCAGGCGCCAAACCCGTTGAATCCACTTGTAGGACCCGTGGAGGCCTTCCTCATCCCACGGCACGGATTCGGTCAGCGGTCCCATGAACATTTCGTAGAGCCGCAGGGTGTCGGCACCGTACTTGTTGACGATGTCGTCCGGGTTGACCACGTTGCCCTTGGACTTGGACATCTTTTCGTGGTTGGCACCCAGGATCATCCCCTGGTTGACCAGCTTCATGAATGGTTCCTTGGTTGGAACAAGGCCCAGGTCGTAAAGCACCTTGTGCCAGAAGCGGGCGTAGAGCAGGTGGAGAACGGCGTGTTCGGCCCCACCGACGTAGAGATCAACTGGTGACCAGTAGTCGAGTGCCTTCTTGGAGGCAAATTCCTTGTCGTTGTGCGGATCGGTGTAACGCAGCCAGTACCAGGATGAGCCGGCCCACTGTGGCATCGTGTTGGTTTCCCGCAGGCCGTGGCGACCGTTCTTGTCGTAAACGTTGACCCAGTCCTTGACGTTGGCCAGTGGGCTTTCACCGGTCCCAGATGGTTCAATGTTGTCGGTGTCCGGCAGCTTCAACGGCAGTTCGTCTTCTGGAACTAGAGAAGTCGTTCCGTCGTCCCAGTGGATCACCGGAATTGGTTCACCCCAGTAACGCTGCCGACTGAAGATCCAGTCCCGCAGACGGTAGTTGACCTTCTTGTGACCGGCATCGTGTTCTTCCAGCCAGTCAATCATCTTCGCCTTGGCATCCTTGACGTTGAGGCCATCTAAAAAGCCGGAGTTGATGTGCTTGCCGTCGCCGTCAAAGGCCCCTTCGGACAGGTCGGCCCCTTCGATGATCGGCTTGATCGGCAGGTCGAATTTCTTGGCAAAATCGTAGTCCCGCTGGTCACCGGATGGCACGGCCATGACGGCACCAGTCCCGTAGGAAGCCAGGACATAGTCGGAGATCCAGATTGGCAGCTTTTCGCCGTTAACCGGGTTGATTACGTAGGAACCGGTGAATACCCCGGTCTTGTCCTTGTTCAAGTCCGTCCGTTCCAGGTCGGAACGCCGCGACGCTTCTTCCTGGTAGGCCTTAACAGCAGCCGCATGCTCCGGCGTGGTTAATTGGTCAACCAGGTCGTTTTCCGGTGCCAGAACGACGTAGGAGGCACCAAAGAGGGTGTCAGCCCGGGTCGTGAAGACTTCAATCTTGGTGTCTTCGCTGCCGGCAACTGGGAAGAAGACCGCGGCCCCTTCCGAGCGGCCGATCCAGTTCCGCTGCATTTCCTTGACACTTTCCGGCCAGTCGACCAGGTCCAGGTCGTCAATCAGCCGGTCAGCATAGGCGGTGATCTTCAAAACCCACTGCTTCATCGGCTTGCGGTAAACCGGGTAGCCGCCCCGCTTGGTCTTACCGTCTTCAACCTCTTCGTTGGCCACAACAGTTCCACCCATGAAGTCGGGTGCCCAGTTAATCATGATCTCACTCTCGTAGGCCAGGCCCTTCTTGTAAAGCTGTTCAAAGATCCACTGGGTCCACTTGTAATACTTCGGGTCGGTGGTGTTGACTTCCCGGTCCCAGTCATAGGAGAAGCCTAGTGATTGGATCTGGTCACGGAAGTGGTTGATATTTTGGTTCGTGAAGCCCTTTGGATTGTGACCAGTCTTTAAAGCGTATTGCTCCGCCGGCAGACCAAAGGCGTCCCAGCCCATTGGGTGCAGGACGTTGTAACCCTGCATCCGCTTCATCCGAGACATCACGTCGGTTGCCGTGTAACCTTCGGGGTGCCCAACGTGCAGTCCCTGACCGGACGGGTACGGGAACATGTCTAAGGCATAGTATTTCTTTTGGTCGGGCTTGATTTCCGCCTTAAAAGTCTTGTTCTTCTTCCAGAACTTTTGCCACTTGTTTTCAATCGCAGTATGATCGTAAGCCATTCTGTGCGCTCCTTTGTATAAAATCTAAGGTCCATTCATTGATCGTAATAAAAAAGTCCCGTAGGAATCCCTTCCTACGAGACGAAATTTAATCCGCGGTACCACCCGTTTTCCATGGTCTAACCATGGCCCTTGGCTCCTTAACGCGGAAAACGTCACCGCCTACTGGTTTCAGCGGCAATCTGCTAGACGAGTTCGCTATCGGCCGATCTCCTGCTCACAGCCCCGCAGGATCTCTGGGTGACCGTACCGACAACTACTAGTTCTATCACGATCAAATATTTACCAAGTATTCTAGCAACCATTGCCCCCAATTGCAAGGGGCCGGGCGCTTTATCCTAAAATCTTCTTTAGTTCGTCAACCTTGTCCAGGTGTTCCCACGGCAGGTCGATGTCGGTCCGGCCAAAGTGACCGTAAGCAGCGGTCTGCTTGTAGATTGGCCGCTTCAAATCCAGCATCTTGATGATCCCAGCCGGACGCAGATCAAAGATCTTCCGGACGGCGGCGATCATTTCCGCTTCGGAACGGATCCCGGTGCCAAAGTCATCAATCGAAATTGAAACCGGTGCGGCAACCCCAATGGCGTAAGCAACCTGGATTTCCAGCTTCTTGGCATATCCTGCCGCTACCAAGTTTTTGGCAATGTAACGGGCAGCGTAGGAAGCAGAACGGTCAACCTTGGTAGCATCCTTGCCGGAGAAGGCCCCACCACCATGGTGAGCAGCCCCACCGTAGGTATCAACGATGATCTTCCGCCCGGTCAGGCCAGCATCCCCCTGGGGACCACCGATAACGAAACGGCCGGTTGGGTTGATAAAGTACTTGGTCTGATCATCCAGGTACTTAGCCGGGATGACGGCCTTGATGACCTGTTCCTTGACGTCTTTTTTAATTTGGTCCAGCGAAACGTCAGGATCATGCTGGGTACTCAAGACAACCGTGTCCACCCGCAGTGGCTTATCGTTTTCATCGTATTCAACGGTAACCTCCGCCTTAGCATCTGGCCGCAGGTACGGAATCACGTGATCCTTACGCAATTGCGCAATTTTACGCATCAGCTTGTGGCTGAGCATCAGTGTCAATGGCATGTATTCAGGAGTTTCGTCGGTTGCGTAGCCAAACATGAGCCCCTGGTCACCAGCACCAATCTGGTCGAGCGGATCCGCGTCCCCTTCCCGGGTTTCCAGGGAATCGTCAACCCCCTGGGCAATGTCCGGCGACTGTTCATCGATCGCCGTGATGACGGCACAGTTGTCGGCATCGAAGCCGTACTTGCCGTCGGTATAGCCGATCTTACGAATCGTGTTGCGAACAACCTTTTGAATGTTGACGTAGGCTTTCGTGGAAACTTCACCGAAAACCAGGACCAGGCCGGTCGTGACGGATGTTTCTACCGCCACCCGCGAGTCCGGATCCTTTTCCAGCATCGCGTCCAAGATTGCGTCACTGATTTGATCGGCAATCTTGTCGGGATGGCCTTCGGAGACTGATTCTGATGTAAATAGGTGTTTTTCTGCCATTTGATTTAATTCCCCCATGTTCTAGTCGAAACTTTTCAACAGTTTTGTAGTTGCGGTTACAAGGCATCTTCACGGCAAGCGTGAATCCTATCGGGAATTTGCTTTATAACTTGACCAATCTTAGCATAAGACCGGACCAATAATCAATGCTCAGATCCTAAAGCCGAGCGTTGACCAAGCCGACCGCAGTCATAAACGAATAGACGGTCGTTGGTCCAACAAACTTGAAGCCGTCTTTCTTCATTTGCTTTGCCATCCGCTTTGACAGGTCAGTCTGGGCCGGCAGCGATTCGTCCGGGGCCAGAATCAGGCGCTGGGACTGGCCATCAACGAACTGCCAGACGTAACTGTCGAAATCCTGTCCCGCTTCTTGCAGTTGCTTGACGACCCGGGCATTATTGATGACGGCCGCAATCTTGCGCCGATTTCGGATAATGGCCTGATCTTCTTGAAGGCGCTGGGCATCGACCGCAGTGAACTGGGCAACCTGATCAATTTGAAAGTCGGCGAAGGCTTTTTCAAAGGCCAGGCGACGGAGCCAAATTGTTTTCCAGCTCAGGCCCGCCTGGAAAAGTTCCAGGCTCAACATTTCAAAGAGAAAACGGTCGTCGTGAACCGGCAACCCCCAGTAGTGATCGTAGTAGTCCTGCATTGCCAGGGAACTTTGGGCCCAGGCTGGTCGTTTTTCTGCCATGATATCCATCCTTTCCTTTCAAAAGCATCCTCTACTTAATTAGTACGGGAAAAATACTATTTCGTATTTTTCTTCTGGACATTTTTGAGCATTAAGGCCAGAATCAGGCCGATTATCTCCACGACGACCAGCATGCTAAAGACCAGGTGATAGCCGTGCAGGGCGGCGGTCAGGTGCGTGCTACCGCGGCGCAGCGCATTGGCAGTTCCCGTCGTCAAAACGATGGTGGAAACCGCTACCCCGGCTGAGCCGAGTACCTGTCGAACGGTGGTGATCACGGCCGTCCCGTGAGGAACCAGGTCATTTGGTAGGGCATTGGCGCCGAGAGTCACCGCCGGCATCATCACGAAGGCGTTGCCACCTTCGATCACCATCGCACAGAGAATCATGATCAACAAACTCCGCCGGTCGAGCAGACACAATCCGGCGACCCAGCCGGTGATGATCATCACCATGCCGACAATCATCGTGGGCTTAAAGCCAATCTTATCGGCCAGGCTCCCGGTCAGCGGGTTTAAGAGGCTGAGCAGCACTGCCCCGGGGACCAGGGCCATGCCGGAGACGAAGGGGCTGACCCCCAGGACGCCTTGGTAGAACAACGGGAAGATAATTGTCGTTACGATCAGAGCAATGTAGGAAATTGAAGTCAAAAGAATTGCCAAATCGTAGTTAAAGGTCTTCAGCACCCGCAGTTCCAACAGTGGCTGGTCAAGATGCAGCTGCCGGTAACAGAAGGCCGCCACCGCAAGGACGCTGACCAGTAAGAGCAGGCCATTGAACGTCCAGTTAACATTTTGCTTGCCGGCCTGGTTGACCACGTCCATGATCCCGATCAGGCCGACCGACAGAATCACGGAGAGCCAGTCGAGGCTGCTGGTGTGCCGAGTCATGACGTCACGGATCAAGCCGCTGCCCGCCATGAAGATGATCACGGTAATGACCACCATGAAGAGGATAAAGAGACCCTTCCAGGTGAAAAACTTCAAAACGATTCCAGAGACGATTGGTCCACAGGCCAGGGCCGAGCCCATTACCAGCCCGGCGACCCCCATAACCGTTCCCCGCTTTTCTTTGGGCGTAATCTCAAGCAGGACCGACTGGTAGGAAGGAAAGAGAACGCCGACCGCAAAGGCCTCCAGTGCCCGACCAATCATCATGAACCAAAAACCGCTCACGCCCCAGCTGGGCGGGGTGAGGATGATCATCAGCGATCCCAGGTCAAAGAGCCCCAGCGCCCCCATGAACATCGTCTTAAAGTTCAGATTATTCAGCATCCAGGGACTAATCGGCATGCTGACGCACATCACCAGCATGAAGCCGGTCGTCAGCCACTGCACCGTCGAAGCCGAAATACCAAAGGCTCGCATCAAGGTCGGGTAGGCCGTCGACAATGACGATTGGCTGATTGACATCGTAAAGGTCCCCACTAATAACGTGAAAATAAACCAAAACCGGCTGTAGGACCGGCCATTTTGATCAATACTTTTTTCCATTTTTCAGCCTTCTTTAGAATTATTATTGTTTAGCTGGGGAACATTATATATTTTACCTTCATGATTGTAAATGATATAATATCGGTAGATTACAACTATTATAAGAAAGGAGACTTGTTCATGGCAGAAGCGGAGTTTGACCGGGCACTCGCTACCCTCCGGTCCAATAAGGTGCGGCTAACACCCCAGCGAAAAGAAATCCTGGAATACCTGATCAGCCACCATACCCACCCGAGCGTGGAGATGATTTATGACGACCTCAAGGGGAACGTCAAAAATATCAGTATGGCGACGGTCTACAACACCCTGAAGCTGCTCGTCGACTATAATCTGGTCATCGAGTTAAAAAACGGTGATGGCAGTACTCACTACGACTACTTTGGTCATCCCCACTACCACGTTGTCTGCGACAATTGTGGCAAGATTAGTGACGTCTTCGATGAGCATTTTTCCTCCATCACTAAGGAGCTGCAATCCATGACCCGGAATAAGACCGGCTACCTGGTAACCGGCAGCACGATCGAAGTCCATGGTCTCTGCCCAGATTGTCAGCGCAAGTTGCATTTAAACCGCTAAATAACCCGGGTAATAAAGAAAAATCATCGCAATTCCAATCTGATTTGCGATGATTTTTTATTTTCTATTCAGTTTCTCGTTGACTTAACGAGACGACGCCAAGGATGGCAAACCAGACCAGGGTCAGGATCAAGGCCTCCAAGGTTTGGCGTTCCATGCAAAGAACCACCAGCACGAAGACCAGAAAGACCAGGACCAGGTAATCAGTTAACGGTGCCCCCGGCATCTTAAACTGCCGCTTTGCGGGGCATTGTTTGATGTAACGCAGATGAGCGGCGATGATGGCGGCCCAGATGAAGAGAAAGCTGGTCGTGGCAATGCTGGAAACAAAGGTGAAAACCCCACTCGGCATCACCATGTTCAGGATAGCGGCCAGGCCGATTACTAGGCAGGAAATCACGACCGCTCGCGCCGGAACTGCCCGTTTGGAAAGCTGGCTGATCTTCTGGATGGCCGGCCGATGGGCATCGGCCGTCAATTCCGCCAACATCCGCCCGGTCGTGTAGATCGAGCTGTTGCAGGCCGAGGCTGCCGCGGTGATGACCACGAAGTTCACGATGCTGGCCGCGCCCCGCAGCCCGGCGTCGCGAAAGACGAGGACAAAGGGACTGTTGTTTGGCGACAACTGGTTCCAGGGATAGATGCACATGATAACGGCCAGGGCTCCCAGGTAGAAAAGCAGAATCAACACAGCGATATGGTTGATCGCCTTGGGGAGGACCTGGCGGGGATTTTCGGCCTCCGCCGCGGTCACGCCGACCATCTCAATGCCGACAAAAGCGAAGACGACCATCTGAAAGGACAGAACGAAGCCGTGCAGGCCAGTTGGGAAGAAGCCTCCGTAGCGGACCAGGTTGGCTGGTGAGGCGACATAGCCCCCCTTGGACTTGAACTGGATCAGCATCATGAAGATCCCGACCGCCACCAGGATAATGATTGCCAAGATCTTAATCAAGGCGAACCAAAAGTTGATTTCGCCGAAAACGTCGACGGTGATCAGGTTCAAACACAAAAAGATCACCAGGGTAATTACCCCGGGAATCCACTGGGGCAGGTGGGGCAACCAGATCCGAATGTAGAGGCCGATCGCCGTAATCTCCGCCATCGCCAAGGCCAGCCAGCAAACCCAGTAGGCCCAACCGGTCACAAAGCTTATCCGGGGGCCAAGGTAGTCCCGGATCGCTTCCATGAAGGACCGGTAGTTCAGATTGGAAAGCAATAGCTCCCCCAGGGCCCGCATGATGCCAAAGCAGACAATCCCGGTAATCAGATACGCCAGCAAAATCGATGGCCCGGCCACCCGGATCCCTTTGCCGGCCCCTAAGAACAGGCCGGTCCCAATCGTACCGCCCAGGGCCATCAGCTCGATGTGGCGACTCTTGAGTCGTCGCTGCATCTGCTGCTTCTCACTCATTTTCCATTCACTCCTATGCAATTTTCGCCGGCACCTGTTCATCAAGGCGCCCGTGCGATATCATTGAACCTATATTGTATACCTAATTTTTTGTGAGGAGTAATCTTTTTGCGATCCTGGATTCCATTCACGACCTATTTTCTTTTGACCTTAATTCTTTTTTGGCGCTGGCCGCTCCGCCAGCGCTGTCGAACTGCTGGCCAGCGAGTAACCATTGTCACCTTCTTGATCTACTTGGTGGCAATCTACTGGCTCTGCCTGACCCCGGCCCAGTTCTCCTTTCCGTCGGCACCCAAAATTCTTTTCTACTTTCACGGCATTCCCTTCAACGCGGTCCCCTTTCAGGGCTTCAGTCTAGAATTTTTCCTCAACATCGTGATGACCCTTCCGTTGGGCGCCTACCTCTTCTTGATCAACCCTCAGCGCCGCTTTGAAGGCGCCATCGGCTGGGGCCTGCTCTTCAGTCTCTTCATCGAAAGCAATCAATTCGTTTGTGACTGGCTTTTTAACCTCCAGCGTCTCGCCGACATCGACGACCTGATTACTAACACCCTGGGGGCCATCGTTGGATTCTCATTAATGATCCTGCTCGACCAAAACGGCGGTCATAAATTTCTCCATTATTTTGTGCTCAAATAGGTAAAGTTTGCTACACTATAACATTGAGGTGAATAAAATGATTTCTAATGAACAACGGGCCCATGATATTGCCATCGCCCTAATGCAGGCCCACGCCAAGGACCTCAAGCCAATCGAGGCCTACCATGAATACGTTAATTATCTGCTGCCGATTCTCAAGGAAATCGACAAGGACTTCCCCCACGGCATCAAGGAACATTTGTAAAAAAGAGCGGACCAGTCGTCCGCAATTGTCTACTTAAAAGACACATTGCACCGACCGGTCCGTTTTCTATTGTACTGCTGTTCAAACTGCCTTATGATAAGAATTATCAAGCAGTTGGAAGGAGGGGTAACCATGCTTTATGAACAAAAGAAGTTTGATTGGTTTAGTCTGATTGTCGGAATTCTCTTCGTCCTGGCCGGGATTGCATCCCTAATGCACCCGGACAAGACCCTGCATTTCCTGGCAATTCTTGTCGGAATCGCTTTTATCCTGCGGGGAATCTACGAACTGTGGTTCCGGCAATTCGTCAACCGGGTGCTCAATGAGGGTTCCGGCTGGCTGATGTTCACCGCGATCCTGGACATTATTTTGGGGATCATTGTCCTGGTCTACCCGAACTGGGGAGTCCTCTACATCGCCATCCTGTTTGCCATCTGGTTCATCATTGATTCCGTCATGCAGATCAAGGCGGCCGGACTCTTCCGGGAGTTCCACCGGGGCTATTCGACCTGGCTGGTGATCCTCGGGGTCTTAAGCGTCATCTTGGGAATCATCCTGCTCTTCAGCCCGATGATGTCCGCAATGACGATTGTCTGGCTGATCTCCTTGTTGCTGATGGTCTTTGGGATCATGCACATCATCGAGGCGTTCTAGAATTGCCAAAATAAAAGCGGTAACTCGTTTTTCGGGTTACCGCCTTTTTCATTTAGTCCTGATTAACGTTTCGCATGATGCCCTTGTACAGGCCAAGCTGAGTGGCCCCGTTATCAACCACCTGGTCCGTCGCATTGATGTATTGCGAATCGTCACTGGCCAAAAAGAGCGTCACCCGGGCGATTTCAATTGGCTCGGCGCCCCGGCCGCCCGGAATTGCCTGAGCAAATTTGTCATACATTGCGGCCACCAGTGGCGTGTGCACCAGGCCGGGATGAACGGCATTGACCCGAATCCCGTACTTTTCAAATAAGTAGGCGGCCGACTTGGTTAAGCCCCGCACGCCCCACTTGGAAGTCGAGTAGGCCGTGAAGGGATGCCCCACCTCTCCGGCCATCGAGCCAATGTTCACAACCGAGGCGTGATCGCTCTCCTTGAGCAGCGGCAGGGTCGCCTTCATGCCGAGCATCGGTCCCGTCAGATTAACGGCGAGGGTCTGGTTCCAATCCGCTAACGTCCCGGCCTCAAGCGTGCTGTGGGTATCAATTCCGGCATTGTTGACGAGGATGTCAAGTCGATCAAGCTTTTGAACTGCTGCTTGCCAGTCTTCCTCGCTGGTGACGTCTAATTTAAGGAAGTCCGCTTGGCCACCCGCGTTCGTAATTTTTTCGACAACCTGCTCAGCCTGCTTTTGATCGCGATCCCCGATGTAGACGAAGGCGCCCTCACGCGCAAATAATTCGGCGGTGATCTTCCCCATCCCGCTTGCCGCACCGGTAATCAAGGCTACCCGATCGGTTAATTTTTGAGTCATTTTGAAATCCCCCTTAATTTTGGTCGTTATTATGTGCTGCCCGAATCCAATTGCTAAATTCAATTGCGAGGTGCAAAACGTGGCCCGTGGCCAGTTCCTTTGGCAGCGCCGTGGAGAAGAACAGGTTCAGATTTGCCTTGAAGTGGCCGTTTTCGTCCTTAAATTGGTGGAAGGCCGTAATTCCGGCATCCTTTCCCGTGGCAACGTCGTGACCGACGACGCACATGAACTTCGGATAAGATTCATTCCGCGGGATTGGGTAGTTGTCCGGATCATTCGTGAAATGCAGGTTGTAGTACATCGTTTTTTCGAATTCCCCCATGGTTTCAATCAGTTCCTGCCCCTGGCTGCCATTAACCTGGGTCGTCGCCACCAAGTAGTGCTCTGGATTGGCAATCAGCATTTGCCGTTCATCGTTAACCGTCTTGCGTCCTGCCCACCAGCCGAAGAATTCTTCCATGCTGATGCCCGTTGCCCCGATTACCACGTGGGCTTGATTGTACGAATGAGCCGGCTTAGGCAACTTACTGTATTGATTGCTCATATACTGGGTGTCTGCTTGCAGCAGCCGCCGCATTTGCTCGTCACCAATCTTCATTTTTAAGTCAACAACGGCCGCCTTAATTTCCGCCAATGAAACGTGCGGATCCTGGTTCAGTTGGTCCACTTTGCTGACTGCCGCGCGGTCAACTGCGATCGCGTCTTGCTGCTGATTTAGTCGGTCAACCAATAGTGTTGCCGCTGCGTGATAACGTTCAAGCTCGTTGGCCTGAATTGCTGCCTGAGAAACCGGATTGCCATTAATTGTGACCCGTAAATCGAATTGCTGCATTTGAGTCATCCTCCCATTCGTTCTTTGATTGATTATTGTTTACAATGCAATGATATAATTGCATTAGTTTTGATAGTACCGTTAATCTCGGTGAAACTGTCGGGAAAGTGAGGTTGCCCTATGTCAGCTAATCGTGGTAAAAGCAAGATTGTGAACACTTTCAAGAAGTTGTACATTCAATCCCCAATCACCCAAATCACGGTCACAAAAATCATCAAAGAAGCGCAGGTGAACCGCAGCACTTTTTACTACTACTTCAAAGACGCCTACGATCTTCAGGAGCAGTTTGAAAACGCGCTCTTAGATAGCTACTGTCAAATTGTCCGCAACAATCTTCAAACCGGGAAGCAGATTGCTAACATGGCCTACTTCTTTGCTCGCCTTCTTAAAATGGATGGCAGAGATTTTAAGGTTCTCTTTCTAAGCCCTAATTCGCCCCACACCAAGCAAAGGCTGCAAGAGGCCCTCGTTCCCTTTTATCGGGAAGTCATGGGCCTTGAAGACACCACTAAAGTCAACTATGCCCTCACCTTCTTCGTGGGTGGGATCGTGATGACCATTAGCAAGTGGGTCAGTGATGGCGAACAAGAATCGCCGGAAATGATTGGTAAAATGATCACCGCCCTCGTCTCCGATGGCTTTTTAGCCGCAGTAAACAAAAATGGTCTTCCCCTCTCTACGGGTATCAAAAAAGGCTCCTAACATTTTTGCTAGGAGTCTTTTAGAATTGCTTCACCGCCCTTAAGATGGCAGCGAATGTTGAAGTTTATCTTTTGGGATTGGTTGGGGATTAGTCAATTTCAATGTGGCTGTCGTTGTCCTCACTTGCGGCCAGCTTTGGCAGGTCAAGCGTCAAGACACCGTTCTCGTAGTGGGCACTAACCTTAGTCCGGTCAACATCTGGCAGACGGTACTGACGACTCATCTGACCATAGCTCCGTTCGCTATGCAGGATGTTGCCTTCCTTGTCACTGTCATCGGCGAAGGTGTCACGGTGACCAGTGACGGACAGAATGTTGTTGGCGTAGTTAATATGAATGTCCTTCTTGGCGAAACCAGGCATGTCGATCTTAACTTGGTAGCCCTTGTCGGTTTCAGCGACATCGGTCTTCATGTGATCAGATACCGGGGTTAAACCTGAGAAGAAATCATCGTTCATCCAATCACGCATGTTCATCAGATTATCGAATAAGTTGTTGTTACGACGTTGAATTTCATTAGCCATAATTGATTCTTCCTTTCTGTACCTTGATCTTGATTACACTTACTATCTTAATCCCGGCCGGGAGAAATGCAACAGCTTTTTAGCACTTATCGTCAAAGAGTGCTAATTTTGTTTTGACTATTATTGACCAAATTGTTAATTGCTACTCTCCCAAGGCTTTTCAGCAATTAAAATTACAGTGCTAGGGGATAACTTTTTTAGCAAAATTTATTTTCATATGAATTTTATGTCATATAAGAGCGCAAAAAAGGGTGATCCTCATCCCCAAGGATCACCCTTTAAGTTAATTAACTGATATTTTAGTACCAGCCGTGTGATTGCCAGAATGCCTGTGCGGCAGTCCAAGAACCGTAACGGCTCGCAACGTACTGATCAGCAACTCTTTCCTGGTTGGCAGCAGAGTAGTCGCCACCCAAGTAGGAAGAGGAAAGCTGGTACTTACCAATGTACTGACCGTTGGTAGCGGAGTAAGAACCACCGGATTCACGGCCAGCAATCCAAGCCTTCGCTGCGGCTTCACTACCGCTAACATTCGAAGAGTAGTTGGTAGTGCTTGCCTGACCAGTAGCAGCACTCGTCGTGTTCGTACTTGCTGACTGTGCAGCCGTAGTCGTGTTTTGGCTGGTTGCGCTCGGCAAAGTAGCTGCTTGGCGAGCAG
The DNA here is from genome assembly GCF_026413145.1 of Limosilactobacillus kribbianus. Lineage (GTDB taxonomy): Bacteria > Bacillota > Bacilli > Lactobacillales > Lactobacillaceae > Limosilactobacillus > Limosilactobacillus kribbianus. The sequence goes on from NZ_JAOVYZ010000024.1 coordinate 18,555, forward strand.
TGGCAACGGCAACTTCGCCGTCGTCCTTGATAACCAGCTTTTGACCAACATAAATGACGTTCTTGTCGGCAATCCCATTGTTGTTCGCCAACGTGTCGACAAAGGTTAAGTCATGACCTAACTTGTAAGAAATCCCCGAAAGGGTGTCCCCTGCCTGAACCGTGTAAATTGAATCGGCATTGGCAGTTGTTGCAGTAGCAACGGTTCCCAGTGCGACGGCACCGGCAATTGCTGCTGTAATCTGGGCGGCTTTCTTCGATAACTTCATAAAAAAATCAATCCATCCTTTTTCTCAATAGTAAATCTGCGACCATCCGAACTGGTCGCGACAACGATAACTACTATACTAGATTGTCTTTACGGACTGATTACCGGGAGTTATCATTTTTCGTCATTTCTGTAAACTGCCTGTAATCTTTAGGCTAACCACGGCTTCTTTTTCGTGATCGCCTCCACGATGGTCTTTTGCCACTGCCGATTTTCCTTCCGGTGCAGTCGCCGAGTTTCATAACCCGCCACCATTGCGCGTTGCTCATCGGTCTGTGGAATCACGTGGTCATACTTGATCCGCTGGTCTGGATCCTGGATTACATAGGTCATAAAGCAGGTAAAACCGAGAAAACGCTCACCCGTCATCAGGTGTTCCCCGATCACTTTGACAAAAATTTCCAAAGAACGGCGCCCCACTCCGGTAACGTAGGCCTCCATGCACATTGAATCCTGCAGCTTGAACGGCCGCAAAAATTGTACATGGTCCATCGCTGCCGTGACCACGGTCGTCCGGGTTACCCGCATTGCCGCCACCGAAGCCTCACCATCGACCAGCTTAAGGATCTGACCGCCAAAAACCGTCCCATGTTCGTTCAAGTCGGCATTAAAGACCCGGTGCAAAGAAACTGATAATGTATCGTCGCAATTGATGTCCATAATTTAACCCCTTACATGTTGATTATACTAGTATTTTAACACACTTCCGTTGAGCCCTGTGGCCTTCAAAAACGAGGAATTTTCATAATCTTTTTTAATTTTATTATCATTTTTCTCTAAAAATAAACTATAATAGGTGCAAGCCTTAATAGATGAAAGGATTGATGGTACAGATGACGGAAAATAGTCAAAAGATTCAAAGCAGAGCACTTTACGCCAACCTTGATCGCGGTGTCGCCACTTTGAATCTAAGTGAAGCTTACTATAATGACATCTATTCACTGGTCAACAGTGAAGAACTTTTAAGCATTGTTAAGCTTTATCTTGGTTCGCGCAATCCAGATTACGATGACGACGCATTCGATAATGCAACACCGGAAGAATACGTTGAAATTATCAAGAAGATCTTAGTCAATGACGGCAGCGCCTACGATGTTTACGATCCAAAGGAAATCCTGGCCAGCGTCGAAGATCTCTACTCATTCTACCGTTCTTTGTTGCGGGTTTCCGTTGTAAACTACAACAACAGCAAGATCGCCGGCAATGAATTCAAGGTCATCGACACCCACTTAAACGAACTGGTCCGGAAGCTCTACCGGGTCATCGAAGAAAAGCTCCAGGGCTTTAAGAACCGGACCTACCGGGAAGTCAACGCCGCAACCAACGCCTCCATGCTGGTTCAGCCTAACAACTGGCCAATTCCAGAAGGCTACGAAGAATTACGGGATATCGACTTTATCGACACCGTCATGCTTCGTCCACCAATGATGATGCACACCAAGAGCAACAAGCGTGAAGGGGTCTTCTCAGCGGTTGACGAAAACCCAATCAAGCGTTTCCACGGTCAAAAGGGTCAGTGGTACTGCTACCCAGCCAAGATCGGTGAAAGCCTGGCCTACATCTACTTCAACGTTGACTACCTGGTCAACGGGATCGCCCTCTCCAACCTCTTCGAACTGGCATCCCCAGAAGAAATCGAAGGTCAAAAGCCGGATCTGATCTTGCTCTTCGGTCTCGAAAAGACGGAAGGGATGGTCTCCCACTACTACCTGGACAAGGAAAACGACATCTGGGTTGGTGAAGTGCCATATACTGACAAGACTACTTACTTCGGCTACATGAAGAAGATGTGCCTGACCTTGCACAACCTGCACCAGATCTACAATGGCAAGCTGCCAATCCACGGCTCGATGATGCGGATCCGCTTCACCAACGGGAAGGAAAAGAACGTGGTCTTCTTCGGTGACTCCGGCGCCGGGAAGTCCGAATCAATCGAAGCCCTGCAGGAAATCGCCGATGACAAGATTGTTGAAATGGAAACAATCTTCGACGATATGGGTAGCTTCGCAATTGGTGACGACGGCAAGCTCTACGCCCAGGGGACCGAAACCGGTGCCTTCGTTCGGCTCGACGACCTGAGCAGTGCCGTCGCCTTCAACAACATGGACCGTGGTGTTTACCTCAACCCTGAACGAAAGAACGCCCGGGTGATCATCCCGGCCGACACCTACGAACGGGTGATCACCAAGCACCCAGTTGACATGTGGCTCTACGCCAACAACTACAGCAGCGAGGTTGGTATTCACCAGTTTGAGACCGAAGATGAGGCCAAGGATGTCTTCGTCGCTGGGAAGCGGAAGGCCCTCGGGACGACCGATGAAGTCGGCATGAGCACCACCTTCTTCGCCAACCCATTCGGCCCGGTTCAGGAACAGGAGCGGACAAAGCCGATCATCGACAAGGTCTTCAACAAGTTCTTCAAGGATGGCGTCTACGTTGGTGAGATCTATACCCACCTGGGCAACGATAAGTCCAAGGAAGCCCTGCACGAATCCGCACAGGAACTGCTGAACCTACTGATGAACAACTAATCATTTGAATTAAAAATCAACGCCCCGGTATCTCTGCCGAGGCGTTTTTGATTGCTCTGCTATATTAAAGAAAAGACAGATGAGAAACTTTTCGTTCTCATCTGCTTTAATTACTTCTTATTCCAATGTTCCTGCCTAAATTGCTCCCGGCCGCCGGCTTCCTCGGCAGCAAAGCGCTCCGGATGCTTCCGGTAGAACTGCTGGTGGTAGTCCTCGGCTAGGTAGAAAGGCTGGGCATCCTCAATTCTAGTGACGATCGGTTCGTCGAAGAGGCCACTCTCCGCCAGCCGTTTCTTCGAGGCCGTGGCGATTTGCCGTTGTTCCTCGTTCTTGACAAAGATCACCGGCCGGTAGTTGTCGCCCCGGTCCTGGAACTGCCCCATCGCGTCCGTCGGGTCGGTCTGGTGCCAGTAAATCGTCACCAGGTCGTCATAGGAAACCACCGCCGGATCAAAGGTAATCCGGACCGCCTCGGTGTGCCCAGTTGTCCCGGACTTCACCTGCTCATAGGTCGGGTTGGCTACGTGGCCACCGGTGTAGCCCGACTCGACCTTCTCGATTCCCGGATAGGTATCGAAGGGTTGCACCATGCACCAAAAGCAACCACCCGCAAAAATTGCCGTTTCTAAACTCATTTGAATCATCCTTTCTCCACTAAAAAACGTCCCGAAGAGCAGAATAAACCACTCTTCGGGACGTCGCTTCAACGTGTTACCACCCGTGTTCAACCGGGCCTCACAGCCCAATCCTCAATGGGTACTAACATACCCAGACCTGATATCGAGGTCAACCCGCGCGATTGCTTATCGTTCGACTCACTACCGCGATCCGCTCCAAGACCATCTTCACCATCATCAATCGGACGGGCTTACACCTCTCCCCGCTCTCTGGACCAGTTAATTAGATCGTTACTCATCTTTTCTCAGCGTTTTATAATTTGATTGCCATTATCATATAACAAAGAAACAGTTAGGTCAATTATATTCTAGCTAAAATTTATCCGTTGGGGTTAAAATTGAGATAATACTTCTGAAAGGACGGTGATCCTAATGCAGCTTCATTCCAAAAAGCGCCTCTTATTCGACCTGGCCCTAGTCCTGGTCCTCGGCCTGATCTTGGCCAAGGTCTACTGGCCGGAATTGGTCCTGCTCTTCAACCCGTCAAGTGCCCACCAAGCGGAGCTGATCACCCTCGTCCACCGCCATGAACTGGTGGATGTCTTCCTATTAATGCTAGTAATCGCCGTCCTCTGCAGTGTGCCCGGCGCACCCAATTCAGTGGTTTGCATTTTCACCGGCGCCTGCTTCGGCCCCCTCGCCGGCTTCCTGATCAATTGGTGCGGCAACATCATTGGCAACGGCTTCGTCTTGAGTCTGGTTCACCGCAGCGGCGTCACTGACAACCTGCGACAGAAACCTGCTTTTTCCTACCTGACCCGCCAACGCTATCCACTGCTCGGGCTGACAATGGGCTTCATTGTTCCCTTTATCCCTAACCTGGTGGTCAATTGCGTTGCCACCGGTCTGGAAGTTTCTAAACGTGGCTACCTGCTGGCAGTTAGTTTGGGAACCTTGCCGATCGCCTTTATTTACGCATACAGCGGCAACGCGATTTTTACTCTGGACCTGAAAAAAATCATCATTATTGTCGGAATGTTTATCTTTCTCTGTGCCTTCTATGTCGCGGTTCGACTGCTCCACCAGAAAGAAAGGATCAAAAAAGGATGATGGCGCTAATGTCATCACCCTTTTAGTATTCTTAGTTAAGGTTAGATTTTAGTACCAACCGTGTGATTGCCAGAATGCCTGTGCGGCAGTCCAGGAACCGTAACGGCTAGCAACATATTGGTCAGCAACCTTTTCCTGGTTAGCGGCGGAGTAGTCACCGTTCAGGTAAGAAGCGGAAAGTTGGTACTTACCGATGTACTGACCGTTAGTAGCGGTGTAAGAACCACCGGATTCACGAGCGGCGATCCAAGCCTTGGCAGCAGCATCGTTACCACTGACACTAGAAGCATAGCTACCAGAGTTAGTAGTCGTGTAAGCCGTGTTGGTTGCAGCAGCCTGGCTGTATTGAGCAGTAGCAGAAACAACCTGGCTAGTCTGGGTGCTAGTAGCAACGGCAGCGCTTTGTTGCGGCTGGCTAGCTACGGTTGCCTGGTCTGCACTGGCTTGGCTGGCACTGGCAGCACTGGTTGCCTGGCTAGTAGCACTTTGGCTTGCGGCAGCACTAGCAGTGTTCTCTGGAGTTGCGCTCGGCAGAGTAGCAACTTCTTGAGCGGTTGCCGGAGCAACTTCGCCGTCGTCCTTGATAACCAGCTTCTGGCCAACGTAGATCAGGTCCTTGTTGGCAATGTTGTTGTTGGAAGCCAGGGTATCAACGAAGCTCAGATCATGACCAAGCTTGTAGGAGATTCCTGATAAAGTATCACCACTTTGCACCGTGTAAATTGAGTCGGCGTTCGCAGTGGTAGCAGTTGCGATGGTTCCCAGCGCAACGGCACCAGCAACAGCGGCAGTAATTTTAGCGATGTGTTTAGATAACTTCATAAAGATTCAATCCCATCCTTTTTAATTCTGTAGTTTCTAAATTAAAATTGATTATCTTGTTCAAAATATTGATCGCTCATATCAATCAACGGTTTATACTATACACCGCGTAAATTACAGGCGGATTACTCCCGATTATCAATTTTCAGGATAACCGTAACAATTTGTAATAAAAAAGAAGCAGCGGCTTGGCAAACATGCGTTTTAATGGGCTTTCATCGTTTTCATTTTCCGTTAGCAAACTGTAACATAGACCGCTAAAAAAGTGGTGATTTCACCTTGACTTGGTCAAATCACCACTTTTTTTGATTCAATTGGGCCTTTTTGTAACTTTCCCGTAACATGATTTCGGGAACTAAAACTTATTCTTTAACCAACTTCCAACCGGTAACCGGTCCCCGAGTCGCTTACCGGGAGCCACCAGCATCTGTGAATCAGCGAGGTGCAGTGGCTCGCCGGAACCAGTCCGCAGCTCATGGAGGGTCAAATCATCACTATTCATCGCCTGTCCCCAAAGTTCAAACTGTCCCCGACTGCCCTGACCATAACCGTCCAAGACCGGTCGAATAACCTGGTGACCGCCACAATTAACCTGAACGGCCGCCTGAGCATCCCAGCTAGTGTGCGCACCATCGAGAAAGCTGTAAAGACTAGTCGATACAAAGGCTGCGCTCGCCTGACCATATTCAATTTTCAGCCGACTGCCGTGAGCCTGGTAAGCGTGCAGCGCTTGAAAAGCTCGTGGACAGTCAAAGTGATTGAATTGCCGATAACGGACTTGAGCGCCAGTTCCCAGCAAGACTTCCACCCCAGCAAAAACCGGTTGCATGCAATTAACTGTCATCGTATCCTGAATGATCACCCGGGCCCCCGCCCCAACGATAATCAGGGTGTGCGGGTTTTGTAGACTAAGGGTGGGGGCCAGCTCAATCGGCTTCTCAATCACGGCCTTGTCTGGCACGTAAATAAACTGACCACCATCAATCCGGCTGAGGTGGGCGGCGTTTAGTTGCCCTGCCTGCCAGGAGAGTGCCTTTTCAGCGAGGTTTTCTTGAAGCATTTGTGAATAGTTATTGACGGCTTGGGATAAGGGCTGGGCGACGTAATCCCCGTCGTGGGTCAGCCAACCCGTGGATTGACCAGGGGTAATCGGTTCCTGCCACGCCTTCAGTAACTCGTCCTGCTGATCTTGTTTGGGGAAGCGTTCCCTAAGCATCCCCGCCAGCTGCCGTTTCTTTTGCAACCAGCCGGGTTCGTTTGGCCAAACGGCACCTGTTAATTCTGCCATTATCGCGCCCCCCATTTAGTGCACTAGCTTATCCCAAATGACCACCTTGCCAGCCGCAAGCGACTTTGGAACGTCGATGATCCGCTGATTAGAGCTTCCCCGGAACTGCAAGGTCAGATCCTTCTTGGCCAGCTCAAAGCGCCCATCGACCAGGATATCGAGATTGTGAAGCAATTCGAGTTTGTCCGGAGAATCCTGCAAAATTTCGTCCCAAGTATAGCCGGACCAGCTCCAAATGTCCTTGGTGTGCCCAAATTCTTTGCGCAACCGGTGAACTAGTTTCAGGCAAACCTGGGTGTTTAGGAAGGGTTCCCCGCCCAGTAGAGTCAACCCCTGGACGTAGCTTTGGGAAAGATCTTCCATGATTTGATCCTCCAGCTCCTGCGTATAGGGCTGGCCATAGTGAAAGTTTTGAGCGGCCTTATTGTAGCAGCCGGGACAATTGAAGAGACAGCCGCTGACGTAGACGCTGCAACGCACCCCTTCCCCATCGACAAAGTTAAAAGGCTTGTAATCTGCAACGTACTGGGCAGAACGGTCTGCTGCCAGCCATTCCTTGGGTTCTGGATAACGAATTTTGGTTTTCGGGTCTGTGTATGCCATAATTTTTCCTCTCTTAATCTAAAAAGAGGCCGGGAACTAACCCAGCCTCTTTGCTATTTCATCGCTATGAATGCCTCCGGTGGGGGTTGAACCCACTCTGGCGGCTAACTTTAATTAAATCTGGTCACCGGTGATGTCAGCGTGGGCCTTGGTGTCCATCTGCCGATTCTTTTCAAATTCGGCAGCGTTAGCGATCATCCCGGAGTTCATGTGCTTAACCCGGTGAATGATTTCCTCGTGCCGGCCGTGGACCATTGGCCGTTGTTGTGGGTTCCCCAGGTAGCCACAAGTCCGCTTCACCACGTCACAAGTTGCCGGGTCGGAGTTGCCACACTGTGGGCACTTGAAACCTTGGGCCGTTGGTTCAAATTCACCCTTGAAACCGCACTTGAAGCACTGATCGATCGCCGTGTTGGTTCCAAGGTAGCCAACGTGATCGTAGGCCCAGTCCCAAACGGCTTCTAAGGCCTTCGGATTCTGCCGCAGGTTCGGATATTCGCAGTAGTGAATAAAACCACCGGCAGCCTGATAAGGGAAGTCCTCTTCGAATTCAAGTTTCTCAAACGGGGTTGGGTGCTTACGAACGTCGTAGTGGAAACTATTAGTGTAGTATTCCTTGTCAGTGACATTTTCAATCCGTCCGAACTTCTTAATATCATCCTGACAGAAAGTATCGGTCAAAGATTCAGCTGGTGTGGAATAGAGGCTAAAGTGATAGCCTTCTTCGTCTTCCCACTTGGCACAAAGGTCATGCATTGCTTTGGTAATGGAAACGGCAAAGTCGTGGGCTTCCTTATTGTGTTCCCAGTTAGGGCCGTAGAAGGTCGTGCAGACTTCGTAAAGTCCAATGTAACCCAGAGAAATCGTGGCCCGACTGTTCTTGAAGACCTCGTCAACGCTATCGGTCTTCTTCAGGCGCTTGCCAAAGGCACCGTACATGTACAGCAGCGGTGCGTTTTCTGGCTTGGCCTGCTTCGTCCGTTCAATCCGGTAGTCCAGGGCAATCTTGGCGATCCGCATCTTTTCCTTGAAAATCTGCCAGAAGAGTTGCTTGTCACCGTGGGCCTCCAGGGCGATCCGTGGCAGGTTGACGGTCACCACTCCGAGATTCAGCCGTCCGGAGTTAACTTCCTTACCAGTCTCAGGATCCGTCCAGCCCTGTAGGAAGGACCGGCACCCCATTGGCGTCTTGAAACTCCCGGTAATTTCCTTGATCTTGTCATACATCAAAAGATCAGGGTACATCCGCTTGGTAGAGCACTCCAATGCCAACTGCTTGATGTCGTAGTTCGGGTCACCCGGGTTAAGATTTAAGCCTCGCTTCAGGGTAAAGATCAACTTCGGGAAGATGGCTGTCCGGTGCTCCTTGCCGAGGCCCTTGATCCGGATTTGCAGAATTGCCTTCTGAATTTCACGAGCAATCCAGCTGGTCCCAAGGCCGAAGTTAATGGTCGTGAATGGCGTCTGACCCTGACTGGAATAGAGGGTGTTGATCTCATATTCCAAAGCCTGCATGGCATCATAAATGTCCTTCTTGGTCTTAGCACGAGCGAATTCCTCCCGCTTGTCGGGCGCAATCCACTGCTCAGCATCCTTCATGTGCTTCTCGTAATTAATCTTGGCATATGGTTCCAAGAGTTGGTCAATCCGGTTAGCAGAACAACCACCATATTGAAGCGAAGCCACGTTGGCGATGATCTGCGACATTTGGGCAGTGGCCGTTTGAATTGACCGCGGCGAGGAAACCCAGGCATTCCCAATCTTAAAACCGTGCTTGAACATCTCATCGAAGTCAATCAGGCAGCAGTTGGTTTCCGGCGTTACCGGTGAGTAATCCAGGTCGTGCCAGTGAATGTCACCACGCAGGTGCGCCTTAGCAACAATCTCTGGCAGCATTCGCAGCCCCAGTGCCCGGCTAACCATCCCAGCCTCCAGATCCCGCTGCGTATTGAAGACGTGACTATCCTTATTGGCATTTTCGTGCACTACCCGGGAATTACGGTCAAATAATTGCTCCAGTTTGTGCTGCGGGTTAGTTGCCTCAGCAAAGGCCTCCTCATCACGCTTCCGGTAATCCCAAAAAAGCTTGGCCATTTCGGGATGGTCAGCCGCCTGAAGGCCCTCAACAAAGAGATCCGCAATTGTGGTCGTCTCCACACTTGTTTTCTTAATTAGGTTTTCAAACAGAGTCGTTGCTACGATCTGCTTGGTCTGGTTATCAGCATGCAAGGCACCTAAAACCAGCGCAATCTTGTAAGCATAAAAGTCGGTAACCGTACCATCACGCTTAACAACTTTTAAGTCGGTCAGATTATTTAAATCTTTTTCGTTGATTATTTGTACCTTCATGTTGAAAATCCCCTCTCGTATTAACGATTTTTATCATAGCACAAAATACTATCTATAGAAGACTTGACATTTAAAAACACAATATATTGTGTTGTGGCAGATAGATTCTCCCTACACCCTTCCCTGCTTTAGCAAAGCTTATTCGTTGACCAATCAGGCCCGCTCAGACCGCGATTTTCGCTTACTTTTTGACAGCTATCTAAATAATCTTAATTGTTAAATTTCCTGATTAATTTATCAAGAGATTGGTTTTACATTTTAAAGATTAAGATGACAAATAATTCATATTAGTTTTAAAACGATTACCGTTCATCAGTAACTAGGAGGTCAAAAGCAGCTTAAAAGTGCATTCTTTAGGCACTCCTTGATTATTTAGAGTTAATTCGCTCAAAAACATTCGGAAATAAGGTCAAGGAAGATTCCTTAACAGTTTTAAGAACATCCACTGACAGAAATCACCCCAGCATGCTTTTTACTGACCAAATAATTTTCGAACAATTATATCATCCTATAAAGTCGTTTTCTTTTTAATAACTCGAAAAATTAATAAGCATTAAGTAGAAATTTCAAACATTTTCTATCATATCATGATTTACCTAATAGTAAATGCTAAAATTATGATAGTTTTATGACCTAAACTTTCTAAGAGATTATTCGAAGCTAGAATTTACCCCCAAACGACGGACAATCAAGATTGCTTTGATACCGGATACCAATTGCATATCCTGTAGCTTTTTGGTAAGCCCGCCGTAGCGATACGTCTATTAATAAACCGCACGATCTCCTATACTGGTGACAACATCAATATAGGAGGTCGTTTTGTATGGAAGAAAAGTCTGAGATTATTACACCCGTTTTCAAATCTAAGGATAGTAAGGTTAACCATCACTCCGTTATGGCTCGTCCCGTAGCTAAGATGGCAGTCGAAAACATTCAA
>NZ_JAOVYZ010000025.1 GCF_026413145.1 Limosilactobacillus kribbianus
CCTTTACTTTGGTGTGAACAGTTAAAGTATAACGCAGGAGCTTCTTGCGTTTTTTCTATTTTTATAACAAGGAAGCCAGGGATAGCGGTGATTAGCCGTTATTCCTGGCTTTCAAGTTTCAGTTAATACTTTGACTTCTTCGTCTTACCGTCCCAGTTCTGGTAGCCGCCCTTCAAGATGTAAAGCTTATGGTAGCCGTGCTTTCCCAGAAAGGCCGCTGCCTGCGTACTGATGGCCATTCCCTGGTCATACATGTACACTGGCATGTCCGGCCGCAATTCGTTGTACTGCTGACGCAGGTAAACGTACGGCAGGTTCCGAGCACCCAGAATGTGACCGCTTCTGAATTCATTCTCCTGCCGCAGGTCAATTACCTGGGCCTTCCGCATTCCCGCGTGAAAGTCCGCTGAATCTAAAACCGTGGCGTAGTGGTTCCGCCGCCAAATTTGAATTCCCCAGGCGATGAACCAGGCCAGCAGCAGAACGATAATTACCGTATTGAAGATCAATAATCCTCGACTTACACCTAAAACCATAGTGCACCCGCCTCAATTATTGATTGGCAAACTGACGGGCCAGGGAAGCCGCACCGATCACACCGGCATCGTTCCCCAATTCGGCCAGCTTCAGCTGCGTCGACGTCCGAACAGTTGGGAAGGCGAACTTTTCAAAGTTGTCGCGAACCCGCTTCAGCAGGAAGTCCCCGGCAGCGGAAACCCCACCACCAATCACAACGTATTCAGGGTTCAGAATGTTACTCAGGTTAGCGCAAGCCAGACCCAGGTAGTAGGCAACTTCATCGACAACCTTGTTTGCCAGGTAGTCGTTTTCCTTCGCCAGGTCAAAGACGATCTTGGAAGTAATTTCGTCACCGTTGTCGATCATGGCCTTCAGACGGCTCTTACCCTCGTATTCTTCGGCCTTGTCCTGGGCAATGTGAACAACCCCGGTAGCGGAAGCATACTGTTCCAGGCAACCGCGGTTCCCACAGGTGCAGAGGTAACCATTTGGCTTAACAATCATGTGGCCGACTTCCCCACCGGCACCGACTAATCCGTGGACCAGCCGACCGTTGGAGATGATTCCACCACCGACACCGGTTCCCAGGGTGATGAAGGCCACGTCGTCACCTTCATTTCCGGCACCCTTCCAGCGTTCACCGAGGCCGGCCACGTTGGCATCGTTATCAAGAGCAAACTTCATGCCGGTTCCCTCTTCGATCGCTTCCTTAACGTTTTGGGTCGTCTTCCAGTTCAGGTTGTAGGCACCGACAACCGTGCCCTTTTCCCGATCGATCGTGCCGGGAGTCCCCATCCCGATCCCGATGAACTGATCCTTGCTCATCTTGTACAGGTCCAGGTGGTGGTTGATGGATTCGATAATGTCAGGAACGATGTGGGAACCCTCGTCCAGGATGTTGGTCCGAATCGACCACTTCTGTTGAATCTCACCATTTTCCGTTAAAATTGCAAACTTGATGGTCGTCCCACCAAGGTCGACACCAAATAACTTCTTGTTAGCCATAATAATTCCTTTCTTTCTTCGGGCTAGTAAAGCCGGCCCGTTTTCTCTCTCTTTTGTTCCTCACGGTGTTCGCGCCGCAACACCAATTTAGCCTTCATATAGATATCTTTCCCAATTACCCCTGACTGGTAGAGGTTATCAAGCTCGATTGCCATCAATTCAATGTCGTAGAGCCGTTTGCCAACGTAAACAAAGACATCAAAGGCCTTGAGTAGTTGCTGAACATCGTATAGTGTCCGATACTCCTGTGGAATTCGTGTACTTTCATGCATTCAATCAGCTCATTTCCAAAAACAATCCGACCATTCCGATTACCAAAACCGCTGCGGCGAGTACCCGCTTCACCAACGGCACGTGGCCGATCCGGGGTGCCCCGACGACGTAGGCCATCAGGAAACCACCAATCAGGCCGCCAATGTGTCCGGCCAGGTCGATCCCTGGCACAAAGAGGTCGGTGACCACGTTTAAGACCACTAGGATCAAAAACTGCCGTGCCAAGAGGCGAATCGCCTGGTTGTCACGGAAGGACTCACCCAGCATCAAAAAGGCCCCGAACAGCCCAAAGAGCGCCGTACTGGCCCCCGCTGAAATGCCGTTGGAAATCCAAAAGGCACTGAGCAGGTTCCCACTGATCGCGCTGACAAAGTAGAGAACTGCCATCCGCCAATGACCAAATAGCTGCTCAATGTACATCCCAATGAAGTACAGGGTGATGCTGTTGATCAGGATGTGGGTAAAGCCAATGTGAACAAAGACCGGTGTGATCAGTCGCCACCATTGACCGGCCAACAGCAATTGCGGCTGCATGGCCCCAAAGCGGATCAGGACCGCCGAATTGGTGGACCCCCCCGCCAAGGTCATCGCCAGGTAGACGAGGACCTGAATGGCGATCAGGGTAATGGTCACGGGCGCCTTCGCCCATTCACGAGAACGCATGATTAGCACTCCGGTAGGGTCAGGACCCGGTCGACTGCTAAATCGTGCTCGTCCGGAGTCCACTCACCCGCATCCGCCAATTGAGTCGGCAGGGCCAGGGCAATCGTCTTGCCGTGGTACTTGCTCAGGTAACGGTCGTAGTAACCACCACCAAAGCCCAGGCGCTGGCCATCCTTCGTGAAGGCCACCCCTGGTACCACCATCAGGTCGATCTCGTCCGGTGCGTAAACCCGGCCGTCATGCGGCTCAAGAATGCCAAAACTGGATTCATCGAAGTTGGTTTCTTCGTTGATCTCCACGAATTCCATCTGGCGCTTCGGCAGCGTCCGTGGAACCACAACCGTTCGTCCTTCATGCCGGGCATGGAGCAGGATGGGTGCCGTATCGATCTCGAATGACTGGCTAAGGGTCAGGCCGATCGTCTTGGCGCTCATCCATTCCGGTTGATTAAAGAGCATCGATACTAATCGTTTTTCCTCGCTCAGACGCGTGTTAAGGTCGAGCTGCTGCAAACGGGCAATGTAGGCCTGGCGCAGCTCCTTCTTAGAATACGTCATGATTCTCAAATCTCCCCTTTATGCAAAATGATAAACGGTTACAAGAATACATTATTACAGGTCCCTCTTGCTTTTGCAAGCGTTTTTCCTTTCACAAGGGACGGAATTTTTATTTCGTCTCCTGACCATCCAGGCGGGCGTACAGGCTAATAATTTCCTGGGCCAGGTCAGTGTAGGTGATTGCCATCATCAAGTGATCCTGGGCGTGGACAGTCAGGAGGGAAAAGGGCACGCCATCCCCTTGGGCTTCTTTGGTTAGCAGCTCCGTCTGGGTGTTGTGAGCCGTCTTCAACAATTCCCGGGCCCGCGCCAGTTTTTCATTGGCTGGCTGGATCTGTCCTTGCCGGGCCGCCGCTAAGGCCTCCTGGGCCAGCTTGCGCGCATCCCCCGCGTTGAGCATCAGTTTCATAGCCGCCTCTTGGGCAAAAGCCTGTTTCTCTTTCTCCGTCATCATGATCACCTCATCATTGTTGGCTAAATGTGAAAAAAGCAGCACCAATCATCATGACTGGTGCTGCTTTGATGAAACTAAGACTACTTAGTTTCGCGGTGTAATGTCACCTTACGCTCCCGTGGGCAGTATTTCTTTAATTCAAGCCGGTCGGGATTGTGACGACGGTTCTTGCTGGTTAAGTAAGTCCGTTCGTGGCATGAAGTGCATTCAAGGGTAATGTTGACACGCATGAGTTGTAACCTCCAAACTTTAATTGATCTTAATTGGTTATTTATCGTAACCCTAACTCGTACAACTATATCATTTATTGATTGATTTGGCTAGTGATTTACCAAAGTTTGTTAAGGAAATCTCCTTGACAGCCTTAGTTATCACTGGTACCGCTTGATGATTTAACGGTCTTCCAGTAGGCATTGAAGATTTGCTTAGCCATGTTCAGGTTGGCCCCACCGTCGTCATTGGTCGATCCCGGAATGGCCAGAGCAACGACGACCTGCGGATTATTGGACGGTGCATAGCCGGCGAAACTCAGAGTTGTCGTCTCGTGTCCTTCCGAAACGGTTTCGGCAGTCCCAGTCTTCCCGGAGACGGATGGCTTGACGCTCGACAGCGCCTTCCCGGTGACGTAGGTGTTGGAACCATGGGTAACTTCATAGAGCCCCTGGCGAACCACGTCGAAGTAAGACTTTGGTGCTGGAATGACCTGCTGAACCTGCGGCTGGGTGGTGTATTCTACCCGTCCCAGCTGGCCGTTGCTCTTGGTTCCCCGGATGGCCTTGATCACGTATGGCCGCATCCGGTTCCCCCCGTTAGCAATCGTTGACATGTACTGCGCCAGCTGGATGGTGGTGTAACCATCGTAGTTCCCATAGGCCAAGTCGAGGGCTGAACCGACGTGCGACTGAGTGGATGGCCCCTCGTATCCGGAGGTTTCACCCGGCAGATCGATCCCGGTCTTTTGTCCCAGGCCAAACATGTTGAAGTAGTAACGTTCCTTTTGGAAGATACTTGGCTTCAGGGTCATCTTAGTGCCGTCCGAGTAGTTCATGCCACCCTCCTTCATGATCAGCTGCATCATGTAGGAGTTTGAGGAAACTTCCAGGGCAGTTGCCGCATCGACAGCCATATTGGCGCTCCCGCTCTTGTTAAACCAGGAAGACTTGGTGGAAATTCCCTGAATAC
The DNA here is from genome assembly GCF_026413145.1 of Limosilactobacillus kribbianus. GTDB lineage: Bacteria > Bacillota > Bacilli > Lactobacillales > Lactobacillaceae > Limosilactobacillus > Limosilactobacillus kribbianus. Next base: position 4,654 of record NZ_JAOVYZ010000025.1, read on the forward strand.
TGATTGGTTTATCGGTCAGGGTACTGTTGGTTGGCGTAATGACGCCGCTCATCAAACCACCCATCACGGTTGCCGGCTTGACAACCGAACCCATGGTGATCGGGTGGTTGATCGCCCCGATCTGGTCGACGGTTTGCTTCCCGGTCTTCGGGTTCCGGTCAATCCCGGCCATCGCCAGCACCGCTCCGGTGTGGGGATCCATCACCACGGCATAGACCCCAGATGAGTAGCTGTTCCCGGCAGAGGAGTAGTTATTCTTCAGAATGCTCTGAACCTTGCTCTGCAACTGGGAGTTGATGGTTAAGACCAGGTTGTCACCCTTCTTCCCCTTATACTTGACCTTTTCCTTTGTTACGTTGTTGCCGCTCGTCGTAACCTCGGTCTGGGACTTGGAGCCGGCCAGGGTGGCCTGGAACAGCTTTTCAATGTAGCTCTGCCCCACGCTGTCGTTTCGTGAGTATCCCTGGGAAAGCAGGCTGTTGACCTCGTCGCTCGGCAGCCCGGTCGTCGACACGGTCCCAACCAGGGATTGAATATCCTTCCCCTGTGGATAGTTCCGCGTCCAGGCGGTCCCGATCTTGACCCCCGGCATCTCGTTTAAGTGCTCACCGACGGCTGCTAGTTCCTTGGACGTAACGCCCGTTTCCTTAATATAGGTGGTCGAAAGCGAGTAGGCCCCGCTCATGGCCGCGTAGATCCGGGCGTTGTTCTTTTGCTGGGCTGTCAGCTCCCAGGAACCCGGGTGCTTGTCCAGGTAATCCAGGGCCTTGTTGTACTTGTCGTCGTCACTCATTGAGTCCGTCGTCTTGACGTGCTTGAGGACGCTCTTGAGCCGGCCCTTGTCAGCCAGGTAGTAGTCCTCCTTGTTCCGGTCCGTCAATCGTGAATTCTTGTTGGTGACCTTGACATACTGGCCGAGGCGGTTGGCAATCTTGTAGAGGTCATCGGAACTCACGTTTTGCCCCTTCGTATAGGTGATCGCTTGGTGCGTCTGGTTGCCGACCAAGACCTTACCTTCCGAGTCGTAGATCATCCCCCGCTGGACATTGTTGGTCTGAACGGAGGTATCCGAACGCTTAACTTCGGCCTTGTAGCTGTTCCCGTTTAACACTTGGAGGTCAAACAGCCGGATCGTCAATGCCAGCAAGAGGATGCCGACAATCCATAGTAAAAAATTCAACCGAAACGGAATCACCGACTGGGCACTGCGGTTCTTCTTGTTTCGGGAATTAAACTTGTTCTTGATACGATCAAAGAATTTCACGAGAATTTTTTCTCCTTCATGATGGTGATTACATTCTACCAAATTTTCACGGTAAGTGCAGATTGCTTTCACCGCTAACGTAAAAATGATACTCTTAATTGCACTAAAAATGAACTCTAATGCCCGATGATTTAATTAATTTTAATTCTTAAATCAACATTTTACCTCATTTTCCGTTATATAATAGCAACAAGTAATATTGGAAAGGATTTTGGTTGTGACAAGAAATAAGTGGATAGACAGTAGCAGGTTCATTCTCACCGGGGCTTTTTTAATCCCGGTTTTATTGATGGGAGCCTATTTTGCCTACCGCCAGATGGCACCGTTTGGCCCCAGCAGTCTTTTGACCGTTGACCTCGGCCAACAGTACGTCGACTTCTTTGCCTACTTTCGAAACATTATTCTCCATCACCCGAGCGCCCTCTTCTATTCCTTTAGCAAGGGGCTGGGTGGGGAAATGTTCGGCACGAATGCCTACTACCTCTTCAGTCCCCTCAACCTCCTGCTCCTGGCCTTCCCAGGCAAGCTGCTAACCAGTGGCATCATGCTGCTCACACTGGTTCGCTACGGCCTGGCAGGACTCAGCATGGCCTGGTTGATCCAGCGGACCGGCCTGCAACACGGGCCCCGAATCTGGGCCTTTAGCACCGCCTACGCCCTGAACGGCTGGATGATTGCTAACCAGCTGAACATGATCTGGCTCGATGCCCTGATTCTCTTGCCGCTAATCACCTGGGGGCTGCTGCGCCTTATCCGGGAAAAGCGGCCGGGGGTCTACATCGCCTGGCTGGCCGTCATGCTGATCGACAACTACTACATGGCCTGGATGATTTGCATCTTCACCTTACTCGTCCTCCTCTGGCAGCTGCCAGCCTTGGATGGGTGGAAGACCCGCCTCAAAACCAGCGGCGCCTACCTGGCCAGCTCGGTCCTCGGCGCGGGCATTGCTGCTGTCGTGCTCCTGCCGACTGCCTACGCGCTGACCACCAGCAAGGGAACCTATACGGAGACGAGCATCAGCAGCAAGTTGGAATATAACCCACTCAAGATGCTGGGCAAGCTCGTCCCCGGTTCCTTCAATTTTAACCAGATGCCCAGCGGCCAGCCCAACATCTACATCGGCATGCTCCTCTTAATGGGAGCGGTCCTTTACTTTTTCAACGCCAAGGTTAACTGGCGCCAACGCCTCGTGGCCCTCTTGATCACGCTCTTTTTCATCGCATCTTTTTGCTACGAACCACTGGACCTGCTCTGGCACGCCGGGCAGTTTCCGGTCTGGTACCCCTACCGGTTCTCGTTTCTCTTCAGCTTCTGGTGCATCCTCCTGGCGGCCAAAACCATTCAGCCGGACTTCCAGCTGAAATGGTGGGGTGCTCTGATCCTCTTGGGAGTTGCCATCCTTATCTGCTGGGAAACCGGCCGGCTGAACCTTTCCTACCTCTCGACCAGCCAGCGGATGATCGGGTTGGGCTTTGCGGTAATCGCCCTGGCAACCCTGGTGCTGGCCCGGCACAACTCGCCACGGCTCTATGACCTCCTGTTGATCCTGGTCGTCACCTGCGACGTGGCAACAAGTGCCTTCACTAGTCTCAACAAGATCGCCTACGTTTCGCAAAATGAGTTTGGCCAGTACACCAGCCAGCTCAACCAGGCCAGCCGCCAATTAAAGAAAAAGGACACCGGCTTCTACCGGGTTGCCAAGACCTTCATGCGGACCAAGGACGACCCGATGCAGAGTGATTTCTACTCCGCCGACCACTTCGGCTCCACTCTGGAACCACTTCAGCCAAGTTTTATGGGCGCGATCGGGCAGCCGGCCGGGGATGGTTTTGTCAGCTATGACAACGGAACCCAGCTGACCGATGCTCTCTTGGGCTTTAAGTACACCATGACGGCACGCAATCATGGGATCATGAACGGCAACAAGATCATGCCGCTCTCCGGCTACCGGCCTGACTGGCATTCCCAAGCTAAGGTAGGACAAACCAGCATGATCACCAGCTGGAAGAATAAGGACGCCTTGCCGATTGCCTTTGGTGCTAGTTCGGAGATCTTCCAACTTGCCAAGGCCACCCTCGACCCGCTCAGCTACCAGTCCCAGATCTTTCAGGCACTGGCCGGGCGACCAATCAACAAGTCGCTCTTCACTGTGCAGAACTTCAATTCCGTCAAGTACACGAACGTCCAATCGGCCGAACAGATTACGGGGACGACCTTCCGCAAGCAAAACCTGCTCAAACCGGCCACGATCCAGCTGAAGTTTATCCCACCAACCAACGATTCCTACTACTTGACCCTTGGACCCGAGGTTAAGGAGAATGCCAGCATCAGCATTAACAACCGTGACTTCGCCCAGTACGACACCTACCGTGACACGGTCGTCATCAACCTGGCCCACCACCAGAAAGGCAAGCCAGTCACCATCACCCTGCGCCTGAAGAAGACCAGCGTCTGGCTGCAAAACGTCAGCGTTTACCGACTCAACCAGCGACCGTTTAACGCCAGCCTCAAGACGCTCAAGCAGTCACCGCTCAAGATCGAACACCGCTCCGAGTCTTCCATCAGCGGCCACGTTTGCATCCACCGCGGTCAGTCCGTCCTGATGACCACCATTCCAGCAGCCAAGGGATGGCACGTCAAGGTCGACGGGCAAAGCGTCACGCCGCGGACGGTCATCGGCACCTTCATGGCGATCCCGATGAGCCCGGGCAAGCACCAGGTTCAGTTCTACTACCGGCCACCGTTCCTGATTCTGGGGGCGCTGGTTAGTCTAGCTAGTTTAGGAACTTGCTGGTACCTGCACCGGCGGCAGTCGCACAAACGAAATTCAACATTTTAGCCATTTAAGACCCGACAAATCTAGGGATTTATGCAAGCTTGCGTAAATTTCCAGGTTTATCGGGTCTCAGACTCATTAATTTAAAAAGCCGTCTAGGAATTTTCCTAGACGGTAATTTTTTATTTTTGCTGGTGTTGAGAAGCCCCCGTTGATGCGTCGGCCTGGTTATCGGAATGGTCGGCATTGTCACTGGTCAAGCCGGCAACATCTGGTGTGTCGTCGTCCTCGTGTTGAAAGTGGAAGACCGGGCCATCCGCATTGGCATCCACGGTCGTGATCAACCGGGTGAAGAACCATTCGTCTACCTCGTTGACGTAGAACTTGATCCCCGCCTTTTCGACCTCCATGACCGGGTCGATCGGGTGATTATTCTTGGCGAAGGCCTGGGAGAAGCCGTGGTGCACCTCGGTCCGACCATAGACCTTCCCGTAAAGCTTAATGCCGTCGCCCGGCTTCAGATTCATTTCGTCGCGGAACCACTGGGCGGCTGCGTCGGTAACAATTAACTTCATGCTGAAAAACTCCTTTTTATCCATCAAACTAACCTTATGATAGCACTTTCATGTTCCTTACTGTACCATCATTTAAGCTTTGTTCAAAGAATCTTGCCTGCTGAAAAAGTGCAAAAAAGAGGCACCGCGCATCCGAAGATGGCGGTGCCCCTTCATTGCCCGCAACCATCCACCGGGTTACAAAGTGAAAGTAAATAAATTTGGGGAGGTTATTTACTTTGGGTGAACTCTATTACGAGCAATGGGATATTTAGTTTTCACGCTTCTTCTTAGCGGCGAGCCCGGCCAGGCCGAGTGCGCCAGCTAATTCAATTCCAGCAGCGGCCAGGATGGCACTCTCGTCAGCACTGTTGCCAGTCTGCGGCAGCGTGATGCTGTTAGCAGAACTACCAGCTGCGCCCACTCCGGTCGTGCCAGTGGACTGACCGAGCAAGCCGTTATTGGCAGTTTCAACATGGCCACCGTTGCCAGTTGAACTAGTTACACTAGTGCCAAGTTGGCTGTTGCCAGCAACGTTGCCGTTGTAGGTGCCATTACCATTAACAGTGCCACTAGTGGTCCCTTGCTCAGCGTTCGTGTTCTGATTCGAGCTGGTGGTGCCATTTTGCCCACCATTAGTGGTTGACGAACCAGTCGTATTACTACTGTTGTTCTGATCAGTATTGGTGTTACCGCCATTAGTCGTCGAACCATTGTCACCATTCTTCGTGTAGGTGACCGTCGTGTTCTCACCAGGATTGGTTGGCGTGACCGTGCTGGTCGTTGGCGTATAGCCATCAACACTCGGAACAGTCTGATTTTCAGCGATCTTAGTTGGGTCGTTTGGATCATTCTGGTAGGTCTGGCCAGTGCCAATTTGCTTACCGTTCTGATCAACTGGAACAATCTGGCCTAACTTCTGATAGGAAACCGTCGTCGAGATGTTCTTTTTAACCGTTGGTTGGCCGGTGATCGTCTTTTGGGTGGTGTAGTAACCATCGACAACTGGTACCTGAACATTGCTGTACTTCTTCTGGCTCGGTGTCCAGTCCGTGCCACTGATGACTTTTCCAGTGACCTTATCAACGGTGACAGTCCGCGTCCAAGTTGAGGTTTGAACATTATCGCCGGTTAAGGTTTCGCCGTTTGGTCCGACGAAGTGAGCCGTGTAAGTGTAGTCCTTGCTGTAAGTATCCTTGGCAGGCCACTTAGCACCGTTTGGATCGTTCGGGTTAATTGGTGTCCCTGACTCGTGTTGATCATTTGGACCAAGTTGAGCCGTGCCGTGCTTGACCGTGACGGTGTAGGTTTGGTCAACGGACGGGTTGTTGTCGAAGTTCTGGCCCGTCGTTGGATTAGTGATGTTCGTGACATCGTAACCCTTATTCTTCAGCTCAGTGATCGTCTTGGTTTGGTCATAGTTGATCGGTTGCCCACTCTTACCAGTAACCGTGTCGGTTGTGATTGGGCTGCCGTCTGGGTCAACGTACGTGATAGTCACTTTCTCAGTGTCAGTGGTTGGAGTTTGCGAGCTTTGGCTACCCTGGCTCTCGGAACCTTGACTTGTCTGGCTGCCTTGGCTCTCGGAGCCCTGACTTGTTTCACTGCCTTGGCTCTGTGAACCCTGGCTGGTCTGGCTGCCTTGGCTCTGTGAGCCTTGACTCGTTTCACTACCTTGACTCTGTGAACCCTGACTAGTCTGACTGCCTTGACTCTGCGAGCCTTGGCTGGTTTCACTGCCCTGGCTCTGCGATCCTTGGCTGGTCTGGCTGCCTTGACTCTCGGAGCCTTGACTGGTTTGACTGCCTTGGCTCTCCGATCCTTGACTCGTTTCACTGCCCTGACTCTGCGAGCCCTGGCTTGTCTGACTGCCTTGACTCTCGGAACCTTGACTAGTCTCACTGCCTTGGCTTTCCGAACCTTGACTGGTCTGACTACCTTGGCTTTGTGAGCTTTGGCTGGTCTGGCTGCCCTGGCTCTCGGAACCTTGGCTGGTTTGACTACCTTGACTCTGCGAGCCCTGGCTCGTTTGGCTGCCCTGACTCTGTGAACCTTGACTCGTTTCACTGCCTTGGCTCTCGGAACCTTGGCTGGTTTGACTGCCTTGACTCTGTGAGCCCTGACTCGTTTCACTGCCTTGGCTCTGCGAGCCCTGACTGGTTTGGCTACCCTGACTCTGTGAGCCTTGACTAGTCTCACTGCCTTGGCTTTCCGAACCTTGACTGGTCTGACTACCTTGGCTTTGTGAGCTTTGGCTGGTCTCACTGCCTTGACTCTGTGAGCCTTGGCTAGTCTCACTGCCTTCGCTTTGCGAACCTTGACTGGTTTCACTGCCTTGGCTCTGTGAACCCTGGCTGGTCTGGCTGCCTTGACTCATTTCACTACCTTGACTCTGTGAACCCTGGCTAGTCTGACTGCCTTGACTATTCTTCACGTAGGTCACTGTGTAGGTCCGGTTTGGATTATTGGCCGTGACCGTGTCACCACCAACGTACAGCCGATCTGCTGTGTAGCCATCAATAGTTGGGGTGTCGACAACCTGATAATGCTCCGTGATTGGCTTCCAGCCATTATCCTGGATAATCTGGCCCGTGACCTTATCCAGAACCATGTCGTGGCCGAAGTCAACCGTCGTGACGCTGTCCTTTGGTGTCTGCTCACCGGCCCCAACATAATAAACCGTCTGGGTACCGTGCTTAATCAGACTCTCCTTGTCCGTTCCCGCTGGGTAGTTCGGACTCTTCGGATCATTTGGATTGATTGGCTGACCCGGCGTGCCTGGCGTCGTTGGGGTGATGCTCTGGGTGCCGTGCTTCAGAGTGACCGTGTAGATCTGGTCAATCTGATCGTTATTATCAAAGTATTGAACTTGATTATCGGCATCGAAACCATTGTTGACCAGCTCATAGCCCTGGTCCGTCAAGGCCTTGATCGTGGCCGCAGTGCTGTACTTGATCCGGGTATTAGGTTTGCCCGTCAGGCTGCCAGAATTGGCGATCTCCTGGTTGCCGTTCGTCAGATCCAGGTAACGAACCTCGGCATTTTGCTCATTGACTGTTAGAACGGCATCCTTCGTGTAAGTAACCGTGTAGGTCCGGTTCGGGTTCTCCCGGCTGACGGTTTCCCCGCCGACATAGGCCCGATCTGGCGTGTAACCCTGCACGGTCGGTGTGCCGATGACCTGGAAGGTCTGGGCATCCGGCGTCCAGGTGTCGCTCAGCTTCTTGCCCGTGACGTTATCGAGCACTATCGTCCGGTGGAACTGAACCGTCGTGTCGCTTTCCTTTGGTGTCTGTTCACCGGCGCCCGTGTATTGGACCGTCTGAGTACCCGTCGTGATTAGGCTCTTCGCGTCAGTCCCAGCCGGGTACTTTGGTCCCGTCGGATTGTCAGGATCAATTGGCTGACCCGGTGTCCCTGGATTGTCTGGGGTGACCGTGGTCGTGCCGTGCTTCATGGAAACAATGAAGACCTGGGTCGTGGCATCGTTACTGTCGAAGTACTGAACCTGGTTGCCGTAGTCGAAGCCGTTGTTGGCGAGGACGTAGCCTTCCTTGGCAAGCTTGGCCAAGGTGTCCGTCGTGCTGTACTTAATCTGGGTACCCGGCTTGCCCGTCAGGTCACCGGAATTGGTGCCAGCAATCTCCTGGTTATTGTTATCCTGATCCAGGTACTTGACCTGGGCGTGCTGGTCGTTGATCGTCGGCGTCGTGACCTTGGTATAGGTCACCGTGTAGGTCCGGTTGGGATTGTCCACACCGACCGTTTCGCCACCAACATAGGTGCTATTCGGATTTGGCGTGTAGCCTTCAATAGTTGGCGTCGTGACGGCCTGGTAGGTCTGAGTGGCTGGGGTCCAGGTGTCACTGACCGTGTGCCCCGTGACCTTGTCCAAGACGAGCGTCCGGTTGAAGGTGACGTGGCTGATGTTATCCTTTGGTGTCTGGGTGCCAGCGCCCATGTGGTGAACCGTCTGCGTACCAGTCTTGACGAGGCTATCGTGGTCCGTGCCGGCCGGGTACTTTGGCCCGTCCGGATCGTTTGGATTCAGCGGGGTGCCCGGTGTTCCTGGCGTGGTTGGCGTGACCGTCTGCGTACCGTGTTTGAGGATAACCTTAAAGACCTGTGGAACATTGGTGTCGCCATCGTAGACCGCTCCACTTTGGAAGCCGTCGCTGACCAGGAGGTAGCCCTGGGCTTCCAGCTGCTTCAATTCGTTGGCCGTGCTGTAGTTGATCGTGCTGCCGGTTGTTCCAGAAACTTGGTCGCTGTGCAGGAGGGCGTTATTGTCGTCCTGGTCCAGGTAGTCGATCTGGGCTTGTTGGGCGTCGGCCTGCTTATAGTAGACCGTGACCGTTGAGTTGACCGTGTTGGCGGTGATGTTCGTCGCGGCGGGAACCGTGACTGGCTTCATCTCCGTCCCGGTCTGATCTTCATAGATGGAGGTGTAACCCGCGATGATCGGGGCGGTGACGGCTTCAAAGCCACTCTGACTCGGCTTCCAATCCTGGCCCGCCACTGGCGTGTCTTGGCCGGTAACGTTATCGTGGTTGACAGTCCGGGTAAAGGTGACCGTCTGCGTGTTTGGCGCCGCAGCCTGCTTGTGGTTGCCGGCATAGACGTAGTTGATCGTCCGGGTAACCGTCTTCTGCTGGGTGACGTTGTCATCGGTAGAATGGGTGAAGGTAACCACGTATTGGTTCTTGGTGCCGTCCGTGCTGAAGACGATACCGCTCTTGGTGCCATCATTCTTGAGAACGTAGTGGAGTCCTTCAAAGTACTTGATCCGCTCGGCAGAAGAATAATTGCTCGTCACGCCAGTTGGGCCGGTAACCGTGTCAACGGCCGGATTGCCGTCCGCTTGCCGCAGGATGACCGGGTTATTCGGATTGGTGACGTCTTCATAGGTGACCGTGGCGGTTTGTTGGTTCCCTTTGTAGAAGATGTAGACCCGGGCGCTTTGGCCTTCGCGGTCTGGGAAGAAGGCCGTGGCCGAAGCTTTGCCATTGCTGTCTTCAACAACCGCCGGTGCGGCATCGTTGTTCCGCAAAACAATGTGGCCTACCTGTGGGATATTCTTATCGCCGGAATTTGGAATCGTGATGGAGCTGCCGTCAATCTTCGGTGATTTGTCGACAGTATAGCCCGCAAACTGCTTAATCGGGACCGTCCAGACATTCCGCTTTTGGGTATAGTGCGCTGTATTGCCATTACTATCGACGGCGAACTGCAATTTAACTTTGCCACTGGCAATGTCGGCGGCGTGTTCTTGCCGCACGCTGGTAGCAACTGAGGCTTCAACGTACTGGGGCTCAATGTGATCAGTGGCAAAGTAGCCAGCCGAGTCTTGCAGGACCTTAACATAGCTACCATTTGTATCCTCCACGTAATCGTGAGTATCGCCCGTGGCCGTGTCTTCCTTGGCCGGCTGAACTAACTCCGGATTTTCGGTGACAACATTACCATTATTACCGTCCAGGATCTTCCCGGTGTTCTCATCAACGTAGTAAACGGTCAGCTTAGACTGGTCCGTTACCTGAGTGGTATCTTGCCGTGGGGTAACGGTTGCTGGCGATAAGATGGCCTTACCATTTTGATCTAAGGCTTGCATGGTGATGCCTACGTCTGAATTATCTGGATCATTATAGGTAACGCCAATATACATGGAAAAACCAATCGGCATTCCTTGCAACACCCCATTATAGTAACTGCGTGAACGTTGCTTAGCCAAAGTACTATTACTATCGAAAGCAGTGGTGATACTTTGATCCATTAATTGATAATCATAATCGTGCATTTTAAGGAGATCACTTGGAATATGAACAACCACAAGGTAAGTTCCATCACTTTGGTATGAATAAGCTAACCCTGTGAAGCTCTGCCCATTAACCTGATAGTTATCAAGCTGCCGAAGAGTCAAATTGTCACTCGCTTTAGTCACCGCAAGTTGAGTTTGTTGGCCAGAATATGATTCAATAGATAACTTTCCATTACTATTCGCCGGATGCACAAAATTATAAACCCAAGCAGTTAACTGGTTTTTAATTCCGTAATTGCTATCCTCAACGCTCTTAACCAGTTTTGGATTTGACAATGAGCCAGCAGATAAGCGATAGAATCCTTTGTAAGTGCCTATGTTTACATTTCCTTTAGTACCGGAGCTATCTTGCAATTCTTGCATGACTGCATCTGTTGGAATGGTAAAATTGCTAACATTATCATGCAGATAACCAACTGCGTGTTTCTGAGAATCGGCAGCTAATGAACGCCCTACAGAATAATTATGTGTTTTGGAAGCACCTGCGTCGATAATTGCTGGAATCGTGACATTAAATTGAAAAGTATATTTATTAACAGTTTTACCATCAGGCCCTGTTATTTCGACCTGCTCTACTAGGCCATCTGGTTTATAAATATTTTTATCTGTTGTGTCGCTAGCGTTAAGAATTAGACTATTGATAATCCCTTGCTCTGAAGTTGAAAATTTGACTGTTACTAAACCACTCAATTGCGGATCTTTATTTACTTATAGTTGTAGAATCCCTTTGTTGGCCGAAATATTTTTATAAACAAGTTTCCCAATTTGAATACCATCATTTGTAATCAAATTCAAATCATTACAATTCAAATCATTAGCATATTGTCGCAATAATGAATAATTACCGTTGGTAGAATTAAGATAGTTAAACTCTGCAATATTAAGAGTAGCTCCATTAACTAATTTGTCAGCCATAACTTTAAATTGTCCATTAATACTGAAAAACACCGGACTCGTAAGATCATTAATAATTAAATGATTGCTTTTTTGATAGCTATTCAACGAAATATTCTGCACACTATCAACCCACTGATCCTGCGTCTGATCATCAGACTGACTGACCTCCGCAGCAGTTGCGGGTGCCACGGAGGTTGCTTGTGGATTAAGACTGTTTGCGTTGGCACTGGACTGGGCCGCGGTGCTGGCTGGGGTTGCACTGCTTACTGCAGCCTGCGAACTAACGGCACTTTGGCTGGTCGGTGCCGAACTTGCCGCGGTACTTTCCGCAGTCGCTGCCTGACTTGCTTCAGTGTTGGCAACACTCTGCGGCGCTTTTTGGCCGAGCGTTACACTTTGCCCACTTTCGACGTTGGCGACGGCACTGCTTGGGGTCACGTTGACGTCGGCATTGGCGTCGCTACCGGTCGTCGTTGCCGCATCGGCGTGGACCGGCGTGTTGGCGCCAAAGTACAAGGTCGTCCCTAATAAAACGGAAGTCACGCCAATGCCCAGTTTCCGCAAGCCATAGTGCGGCACCCGGTGCGAGTGCATAACTTCCCTCAAATATGTGTTATTTTTCGAAACCATATTCTCAACTCCCCTCGAGAATTTCAGTTATCACTAATATTTGACCACAAACCTAATATAATTAAATTCATAGTTTTCAAGTCCATTTTAGAAAAAAATAGCAAGTTTTTCCATCACTAAATTTATAATAGAATCGATGCTAAGATTCGCGATTTACGATCAATTCGCGCTGGGGAGCGTCTTTTACGCAGCGGCCGCAAATTAACTGAACCACGGGAAGTGTTGAATTAGTTTCGTGCAATATGGAACTTCTTTCATATGATAACGTTCAAAAAGCCGCGCTCACCAAATACTGGCCAGCGCGGCTTAAAAACTTCTTGTGCTAATTCATAATAGTGTTCGGCACCTGCAACGAAAAGATGATCGTGTTTAATGCGTTCCACTAACTCATTTCACGGCTGCCCCTACCAAAATTTATTGCATGTATTTTTGTGCTTCTTGCCGTGACAGGCCATAGTTGCTCATCAAATCATGTTCGATCTTCTCGTCACTGATTTGATTACTCTTTAACACTTTGACCATTAGGATAATGTCCTTGGTTTGCTGCTCATCACGGCCTTTCTTCAGCCCGATCGCTTCACCATTTTTAAGGCCCTTCTTCACTCCAATTGCCACGCCTTCATCTTTAGCATCGATTAAATCCATTTCATACTTCATAAAAATCCGCCGCCTTTCTGGATCACACTTGATCCGCTCCATTTTCTCGTAAATTCGTTCCGCTAACTCATCTTCCGGCGTCCCGCTCGTTACATCAACTGAAAGAACTGCTTTAGCCTTATTTAGTCACAAAAGAGCAAGGCAGCCGTAAAACAATATTTGTCTCATGGCTGCCCCTACCAAAATTTATTGCATGTATTTTTGTGCTTCTTGCCGTGACAGGCCATAGTTGCTCATCAAATCATGCTCGATTGTCTTATTACTAAAATGCTTGTTTTTCAACACCTTAATCATCAAAAGAATGTCCTTGGCTTGCTGCTCATCACGGCCCTTCTTCAAGCCGATCGCCTCACCATTTTTAAGGCCCTTCTTCAGTCCAATTGCCACGCCTTCATCTTTGGCATCGATTAAATCCATTTCATACTTCATAAAGATCCGCCGCCTTTCTGGATCGCGCTTGATCCGCTCCATTTTCTCGTAAATTCGTTCCGCTAACTCATCTCCCGGCGTCCGCTCGTTACATCAACTGAAACCTATCTAGTCACAAAAGAGCAAGGCAGCCGCAAAACAACATTTGTCTCACGGCTGCCTCACTAAAATTTATTGCATGTATTTTTGCGCCTCTTGCCGCGAAAGGCCATAGTTGCTCATTAAATCATGTTCGATTGTCTCATCACTAAATTGCTTGTTTTTCAACACCTTAATCATCAGAAGAATGTCCTTGGCTTGCTGCTCATCACGGCCCTTCTTCAAGCCGATCGCCTCACCATTCTTGAGTCCAATTGCCACGCCTTCATCTTTAGCATCGATTAAATCCATCTCGTACTTCATAAAGATCCGCCGCCTTTCTGGATCGCGCTTGATCCGCTCCATTTTTTCGTAAATTCGTTCCGCTAACTCATCTCCTGGCGTCCGCTCGTTGTACATCAGCCGGAGGAATCCCTTTAGCCCTATCTTATCACGAAAATCAGATGTTTTGGCGTTAAAGAAGAGCTTGTAACGTCCCGGCGCCGACGACAGCGACAGTTGCCGCAAGCAGCGCTCGTCAAAGGAATAATCCGGAAAATCCAGGCCGTAGTAATCAAAATCACAGAAGAAAACCACGTAGACCGGTAAGTTATTAAATTGCTTGTAGTCGTCGCCCGGTTTGAGGAGCTCAAAATCAGCCTGGTCCAGGTAATGCCGCGCCCGACTGACCAGGTTGTGATTGTTCTTCACCTGCATTTCTAAAATATAAGTCCGCTTCTGATCGTCGCGAACATAAACATCAAAACGCGGCGCCTTCACCCCCAGCATAGTATTAACTTGCTTTTGCGTCTCAACCTGCCGAATGTGTTGGATATTTAGCTGCGGGAAAATCCGTCGCAACACTTCCAGACAGATCTGATTGTCCTCCATCACCATCCCAAACATCCGGTCATCGGCTAGGGTGAGGTGCTCCCATTTGGTCGAAGCGGCTTGGAGTTGCGCTTCCCAACTCGTTGATTGTGCCATTGCAGACCCTCCATTTATCTATTCGGCGGATGATTTATCCCCCTAATATATAAAGACGTAAGAATTGTCCAACCGCACGAAATTTCCTTAAATTTTTCTTTTTCCTAATCAATGCCAACCCAAAAAGCAGCGCTCGCCACAACTGGCAAGTGCTGCTTTTAAAACCAATTTAATTGTGAATTACTTCACGTCCAGGATTTTGACCTTCATCGTCCCGTTTGGAATGTCGATCTCGACTTCTTCGCCGATCTTGTGACCCAGCAGGCCCTTAGCCATCGGTGATTCGTTCGAGATCTTACCGTTCAGCGGGTCGGATTCGGATTCACCCACGATCGCGTAGGTTTCCGGTTCTTCGTCCGGCAGTTCCTGGAAAGTTACTTGCCGGCCCATTGATACTTCGTCCTTGTCGACGTCTTCGTTGTCAATGATGACGGCATATTGAAGCATGTTTTCGATTTGGGAAATCTTACTTTCCACCATTGCCTGTTCATCCTTGGCAGACTCGTACTCGGAGTTTTCGGAGAGGTCCCCGTAGCTCCGGGCAATCTTGATCCGCTGGATAACTTCTGGACGACGCTTCATCTTGTAGTCTTCCAGCTCTGCCTCCAGCTTCTGCTTCCCTTCGAGGGTCATTGGAAATTGTTTTTCTTCAGCCATAAATTTTCACTCCTCATATTTGATCCAGCTGTTACATTAACATTCCTGCGCGAACTTGTAAACTCTATTGCAGGGTGTGGCCGCGCTTGACCAGGATGTCACGCACCTTAGTCGTCAGGATGTCGATGGCCACGTGGTTTTCCCCACCTTCGGGAACGATGATGTCGGCATAGCGCTTCGTCGGTTCCACAAATTGGTGGTACATTGGCTTGACGGTCGCCAGGTATTGGTTGATGACCGAATCCAGGGACCGGCCCCGCTCGGCCATGTCCCGCTTGATCCGCCGAATGATCCGGATATCATCATCGGTGTCGACATAGACCTTGATGTCCATCAGGTTCCGCAGACGCTCGTCGTCTAAGATCAGGATCCCTTCCAGGATAATCACGTCCTGGGGTTCAACCCGAACCGTTTCCTTGGAACGAGTGTACTGCTTGTAATCGTAGACCGGCATGTCGACCGCCTGGTTGTTACGCAGGGCCGCCAGTTGTTCGATCAGCAAGTCGGTATCGAAGGCCAACGGGTGGTCGTAGTTGACCGCCTTGCGTTCAGCCATCGTCATTTCCGACTGGTCGTTGTAGTAGGTGTCCTGGGTGATGATCTGAATGGCTTGGCCGTGGAGCTGGTTGTAGATGGCCTTGCTGACGGTGGTCTTCCCACTCCCAGAGCCACCGGTCACCCCGATGATAATCGGCCGCCGTTTTTGTGTACTCATTGCTTGTTTTGTTACTCCTCTAAAAAAATTAATCCTCAATAGTATATAGCACTCTGCCGCGCTCGGCAATCCTCTATTGTTTCTTTGCCGCCTGATTTTCCTGAAGGGTCATTACCAATTCCGGGATCGACGCCGAACGCTTCAGGCGAAACTTTCCCGCCTTGATCCCGTTGGTCTTGTGTGTCTGCAGGTAGTAGTCAAAGACAAACTGGCTTCTCACCAGGTGGTGCTTTTTCATCAGCACGGCCACACTGTGATCCGTGGCACCCTTAGGAACCACCACCGTCACCCGTTGTTTGCTGTCGGCATCAACGGGCTTGAGAGCATAGTTGAAATACTGGTGAATCGAAAGACCCACGATAACTAGGATGACCACCAAAGCAATGACGATCCGGTTTTGGCGGCGCAGCTGTTCTTTACTCAATGCTTTTTCCTCGTAAAGCAAATAATGTGGGACCAGTAAATAGCCTCACATTATTATTCTCAAATTAACGAATTTCAGCGGATAATTGATCTTCGAGGGCCTTAGTAACCTTCGTGAAGGCGGTGTTGACCTGGTCTTCCGTCAGGGTGTCGTGATCATCCTGGTAGGTCAGCGTGTAGGCCAGCGACTTCTTGCCCTTCGGCAGGTGAAGGCCGCTGTAAACGTCGAAGAGGTGAACCTGCTTCAGGAAGGCCCCGCCGCGCTTGTTGATAATTGCGGTTACCATTTCGTTTGTGACGTCTTGGTCAACCAACAATGCAATGTCCCGAGTGATTGATGGGTACTTGCTGATTGGGTGGTAGACGTTGGCAACCTTTGGCGCTGCCATGAGACTCTCCAGGTTCAACTCAAAGACGTAGGTCGCCGGAATCTTGAAGGACTTGGCAACTGCCGGGTGAACCTGACCGATGAAGCCGATCAGCTGATCGTCCAGCATGATGTTGGCCGTCCGGCCGGGGTGCATCTCGGAGCGTGATTGGTCGGCCACGTAGGTTAACTTCCCGGCCAGGCCGAGGTTGTGCAGGTAGCGCTCCACAATCCCCTTCAGCTGGTAGAAGTCAACTGGGCGGTCATCGTGGTGCCAGTCGTTGGTCAAAAGCTGACCAGTGATCGCTCCGGCCAGGTGTTCCTGTTCCTCAGGCCGTTCGCCGCCCTTTGGCAGGAAGACCCGTCCCTCTTCGTAGAGGGCGACGTTGTCAACACCGTGGGCAACGTTGTAGGCAATGTCCAACAGCAAGCCGCTGATGATGCTCATCCGGGTTGCAACGTGATCCGAGCTCATTGGGAAGTCCAGTTTCATCGGTTTGGCAACCGGATCGATCTGGAACTGCTTAGCCAGCTCCACCGTCGTCAGGGAGTAAGACAGGGCCTGGTCTAATCCCATCCCCTCCATGTCGTGGCGGCTGGCCCGAATGAAGCGTTGCCGTTCCGTCAGGCCACCGTGGTCGCGGGTCATGACCGGCAGGGTGGCCGGCAAGTTGTCGTAACCGTAGATCCGGGCAATTTCCTCGTACAGATCAGCGGCCACGAAGATGTCCCAGCGCCGAGCAGGAACGGTAATTGTCAGCTGGTCGGCCCCGTCTGTTTCGCAGCCAAACTGCAGGCGACGGAAGATATCTTCGACCTCTGCCAGTGACAAACTCGTGCCCAGGACGTCGTTGATCTTGGCCAGGGACAGGACAATCTGCTTGCTTTGGGCTGGCTTTTCGCTGCCGGTGACGATTCCCTTGGTAACCGTCCCGCCGGCCAGTTCCTTAATCATTTCGGCGGCTTCGTTCAGGGCCGTCTCAACGGTTGCTGGGTTAATTCCCCGCTCGAAGCGCATTGAGGATTCACTGTGCAAATCGAGGCGCCGGGCTTGCTTACGAACCATGACCGGATCAAAGATGGCTGCTTCCAGGGCAACCGTGGTCGTGGAATCGCTTACCGCGGTCCCTTCGCCACCCATCGTGCCGGCCAGGCAAACTGGCTGGTCGTTGACCGTCACTACTAGGTCGTTGGCCTTTAGGGTCTGTTCATCCCCGTCCAGGGTGGTGAACTTCTCACCCTCCTTGGCGTGACGAACACCGAAGTCGTGGCCTGGTAAGGCATCGTAGTCGTAGCTGTACAGCGGCTGGCCATACTTCAACAAGACGTAGTTGGTAACGTCAACCACGTTGTTGATCGGCCGGATGCCGGAATTCCACAGGCGAATCTGCAACCAGAGTGGACTGTCGGCAACCTTGACGCCCTTGATGACCCGCAGTTTGTAGGTTGGGGTGGCCTTTGAGTCGTCAATATCAACACTTACCAGGTCGCTGGTTGCCTGGTCATCGTTTTCCTCAACCGCCACTTCCTTGAAATGCGGCTTGAGGTCGTAGAA
The DNA here is from genome assembly GCF_026413145.1 of Limosilactobacillus kribbianus. Classification (GTDB taxonomy): domain Bacteria; phylum Bacillota; class Bacilli; order Lactobacillales; family Lactobacillaceae; genus Limosilactobacillus; species Limosilactobacillus kribbianus. The sequence continues at coordinate 22,461 of NZ_JAOVYZ010000025.1, forward strand.
GGCAGCAATGTCGTTGACGTTGCCGTAAATGCTGAGCATGTCACCACGGTTTGGCGTGACGTCCGTGTCAATGATCGTGTCGTCCATCCCCAGGTAGGAGAAGACGGAATCACCCGGTTTGGCATCATCCGGCAGGAAGTAGAGGCCCTCGTCGTAGTCCTTCGGAGCGATCTTGTCGCTGAAGCCGATTTCTTGGAGGGCACAGAGCATCCCGTTGGATTCCACGCCACGAATCTTGCCGCGCTTGATCTTAACGTTATCGGCAATCCGGGCACCGTTTAGGGCTGTGATGACCTTCTTGCCGACCTGGACGTTTGGCGCCCCACAGACCACTTGGATCGGGTCATCTTCGCCGATGTTGACCTGGCAGATGTGCAGGTGATCGGAGTTCGGGTGGTCTTCCATGGCCACGACTTCACCGACGACGAGCTTCTTTAATCCGTCACTTAAGGAGTAAACGTCATTGATGTCGACGGACGTCCGGGCGATCTTTTCCGCCAGGTCCCGCGGTTCAACATCCAGATCAAGGTATTCTTTTAACCACTGGTATGATACTTTCATTTATCTTATCCTTTCTCGTCAAATTGATTCAGGAAGCGGACATCGTTTTGGTAGAAGTTCCGGATATCGTCAACCCCGTACTTCAGCATGGCGAACCGGTCAGGACCCAACCCAAAGGCGAAGCCGCCGTATTCTTCGGGATCGACCCCTGACATCTTGAGGACGTTCGGGTGAACCATCCCGGCACCGAGGACTTCGATCCAGCCGGTGTGCTTGCAGATGGCACAACCCTTGCCCATGCAGTTGAAGCAGGTGATGTCGGCTTCAACGGACGGTTCCGTGAACGGGAAGTAGCTTGGCCGCAGACGGACGTCGAGCTTGTCACCGAAGAGGGAGCGGGCCACGACCTTCAGTGTTCCCTTCAAGTCGGCCATCGTGATGTGCTTGCCGACGACCATCCCTTCAATCTGGTTGAACTGGTGACTGTGGGTCGCATCGTCGGTGTCACGCCGGTAAACCTTCCCTGGGGAGATCATCTTCAGTGGGCCTTTGGCGAAATCGTGCTTTTCCAGCATCCGGGCCTGCATCGGCGAGGTCTGGGTCCGCATCAGCACGCTCGGCGTCACGTAGAAGGTATCTTGCATGTCCCGGGCCGGGTGATCCTTGGGCAGGTTCAGCTTTTCAAAGTTGTAAACTTCCTGCTCAACTTCGTCCCCAACGGCAACTTCATAACCCATCGAAACGAAAAGATCCACCACTTGGTCAATGATCTGCTGGATCACGTGGGGCTGACCCTGGGCAACCGGACTGCCGGGCAGGGTGACGTCGATCGTCTCGGCCTTCAGCTTTTCGTTTAAGGCTGCCTGCTCCAAGGCTGCGTGCCGTTCCTCGATGGCGGCGGTCAGTTCATCCCGCACCTTGTTGGCAAATTGACCAACCTTGGGCCGTTCCTCGGCACTGATGTCGCGCATTCCCCGCAGCACACCGGTGAGGTTCCCCTTCTTCCCCAGCATCTTGACCCGGATTTCGTTAATCCGCTTCAGGTCCTGGGAATTTTCAATATCTTCCAGTCCTTGTTGACGCAGGTCAGCAAGTTTCTCTTTCAAATCCATGCTTTCACTCCTTTTGTAAATAAAAAAGCTCCGTCCCCCAATAGGGACGAAGCTTCGCGGTACCACCCTAGTTTATAGAATCAAATCTATACACTCGAAGATCAATAACGGCGATCAACCGGAATATCATTGCATATCAGCTCAAGAAATGAAATTCGTCGCTTGATCCTGACTGCCGGTCGCAGAATCTCCGGCAGCTCTCTGGCAGTCACGCCCGACTACTAGTTTCCGTCATTGCTTTTAACTATATATGATATTCTAGCCACTCACCCTCAATTGGTCAAGGGTAAAAATTAGCACCACTTGTCGCTCCAGGCGTGAACCGCGTTCATCACGGGCGCTAGTTCCCGACCGCGGGCGGTCAGTGAATAGTCAACCCGGCTAGTACCTGGATAGGTGTTTCGAACAATAATCTGGTCGTCCTCCAGCTCTTTCAAGCGTTCACAGAGGACCCGGTCGCTGCACTTGCTAACGCTGCTAGCAATGTCTTTGAAACGCAGGGTGTCCTTTTCCAGCAGGGTTTCAATGATCAACCCGTTCCATTTCTTGCCCAGCATCATAAAGGTCTTGGTAAACCGTGGGCACAATTTACAAGGCCCGTCAACAACCGGCGTACTAGCTTCTCCTTGCATCTATCGTTCTCCTTCCTACCAAATAGTCCGCATCCGCCGTTTCTTAATCCGGCGACGAAGCTTGGCACGCATTGGACTGAAGAACTCGTGCTCAGCTTCAAAATCATCAACCAATGAAGCAATTAAGCTCTCTGGGTATCGTGGAACTGCCAGAGTTGCGCCAAACATGTGCTTGAGGATAATATCCTTTTCCTTCTTGTTTAAGGGCGTAATCTTCTCCGCGTTCCGTAGAGCAACCCGTGGGTGAATGAAGGCGTGCGTTCCAAGATCAAACTTGGTCGTCCGCCAATCATAGTAAAACAGGTCGTGAAGCAACCCGGCCCGGGCCACACTCCGGTAGTCAAGGTGCCAACGCTTGGCAATCCGGTAGCTATCGTAAGAAACCGCAATTGAATGCTGCAAACGATTGGAGTGATGGTGTTGGGTGTAGTGAGCGAGCTTCTTGACCGCCGGCTGATCCAGCAAGTCCTGCACGATCGCTACGTATTCCGGGTCGTTGCGCCATTCGTTCTTTGATTTCATAGAATACCCCTTTTCTATTGGCTAAGATCATCTTACACGATGGAGCGCCAAAAATAAATAATTTTGCCTATCAAAAGTAAGTAGTTACTGGTTCAACTGAAACATCAAAATCCCGGCAGAAATCGCAACGTTCAGCGACTCGGCTTCCCCCCGCATTGGAATGTAGAGATTATCCGTGGTTTCGTCGAGCAGGGACTTGCTCATCCCCTGACCTTCGTTGCCCATGATTAGTGCGAAGGTCTTGCCGGGGTGAACGTCCCGGAAGTTCTTGGCCTGCGGATTCAGCTGGGTCCCGTAAACGGGCGCCCCGAGCTGCTTAAAGTCGGCAATCCACTTGTGGAGGTCGCCTTCAAAGAGCTGGAGGTGGAACTGACTCCCCTGCATGGAACGAACAACCTTGGGGCCAAAGAGGTCGGCACTGCGCTGACCCACAACGACCCCGGTAAAGCCCGCGGCATCGGCTGTCCGCACCATCGTGCCCACGTTGCCCGGATCTTGAACCCGGTCTAAGAAGAGCCAGGCCCCGGTGATGGGCTGCGTTGGCAGGCGGTGGGCATCCGGCAGGGCCACCACGGCGGCGATCCCCTGCGGCGTCACCGTCTCGGTGATATGCTTCATGATTTCTTCAGTGACGCTGTAGACCTCTTCGGCATGGCTGAACAGGTCCTGGTGCGCTGCCAGCTGGTCGGCCGTCCCGATCAGCTGAACAATCGCGATCCCCGACTTGACGGCCTCGTTGACCAGGTGCCAGCCATCGAGCAGGTAGAACCCACTCTGCCGGCGAAATTTTTTGGTGGCCAGTTTTTTCCAGTCCTTGACGTGTTGGTTGTGAACAGATGTTAATTCTTCCATAAGTAAAACGATCCCCTTCTCTTAAGATAATTATACCATGTTCTGGGTGTACAATATCTTTAACCATTTCTCGGCTTTGATAAGTTTTTCTTAAGAAGGTGATGAATTTGATTAACCGTCATTTGACCATCAGCGGGCGGGTGCAGGGCGTCGGCTTTCGCTGGAGCACCCAGCGCCTGGCACGGCAAGCGGGTCTGCAGGGCTTTGTCAAAAACCTGGCCGATGGACGCGTCTACGTCGAGGTTCAGGGCGAAGAAGCAGTCGTCGAGCGCTTCATCCAGCGGCTTGCTGCCGGTCCCAACCCCTATGCAATCGTGGAGAAAGTCGATCAAACTAGCGGCAAGCTCCGGGACTATCCGGACTTTGGCGTGCGCTTCTGAGCTGGAATTTCGGCCCGCTTTAGGGTAAGATATGTACTGTTTACTTAAATCTGAGATTAACTAATAAGTCATGTGGTAATAAGTCAAGATAAAATTATCACTGACAAACTTGTTTTGACCAGATTTTTGACGCACTTAAATAAGCCTTGGTACCAAGGTGTTTTAAAAGCTAAGCGTCGAGAATC
>NZ_JAOVYZ010000026.1 GCF_026413145.1 Limosilactobacillus kribbianus
GTTCAAATTAATTGGTATCTGAATTCCCGACCACTTAAATGTCTTAACTGGCATACACCAATCGAGATCTTCTTGCTTAATCTGCGTCACTAAATTCGTTCAAGTTATTTCTTGCAATCTGCCAAAATATTAAAACAAAGGAAGAATTAACGTGAAAAAAGTAGAAAAGAAACGGCAACTGGTCGCCGCCCATCGCGACCTCTATCGCTGCCCGGTCTGCCACCGGCCGATTCAGACAGTCGATGACTCCGGGATCGTCTGTGAAAATGGTCACCGGATTGATTTCAATAAGCACGGCTACCTGCATTTCCTGAATGGGGCGGCCGACACCGAGTACGGGCGGGAAATGTTCGTTGCCCGCCGGCAATTATTGTCCGCGGGGCTCTTCTTGCCAATCGTCCGGGCGATGGCGGCCCACCTGCCGGCCCGCCCGCAGCGAGTCTTGGACGTCGGCACGGGGGAGGGGACGTCGCTTCTTCAGCTGGCCCAGCAGCGGCCGGGGCAGGACGACTGCCTGGTCGGATTTGACATCTCCAAGGCCGGGATCACCCTGGCGACCCAGCTCGACCTGGATGCCTTCTTCTGCGTCGCCGACCTGCGCCAGCTACCCTTTAACGACGACAGCTTCGACGTGGTGATGGAGCTCTTCTCGCCGTCGGACTATGCCGAGTTTAACCGGGTCCTGGCCCCAGGTGGGACGCTGCTCAAGGTGATCCCTAACAGCAACTACCTGATTGAGCTGCGCCACCTCCTTTACGGGACGGCAGCCAGCCACTCCCACTACGACAATTCGCGGGTCCGGGAGCTCTTTTTCAAGCACTACCCGCAGGCGAGCCTGGTGCAGGTCCGCTACCAATTCACAATCCCGGACGGCCTCCAAGCGGCCCTGGTGGAGATGACGCCCCTGCACTGGGGAAAGGGCGCCAAACGCCTGTCGGACGGGGACTTAGCCGCCCTGCATTCCGTGACGGTCGACGTCAGTCTATTGGTTGCCCAAAAAAATTCGTAAAATTGTTTGCACAAACGACGAAATGGTGCTAAAATGCTATCAGAAATCGTTTAGCAATTGACATCGAACAGATTCGTTGGTAGTTGCTAAGGAGTACTTCATTAAAGCAGCGTTTCGCCGTGCCCACACCGAGACCCTGCTTTTTTTATTTGTGAGGAGAAATTGAGAATGACTAATCACATCGTACTATTTGAACCGCTCTTCCCGGCCAACACGGGCAACATCGCCCGGACCTGTGCGGGGACGAACACCGAGCTCCACCTGATCAAACCGCTGGGCTTTTCGACCGACGATAAGCACATGAAACGGGCGGGACTGGACTACTGGGACAAGGTCAAGATTACCTACCACGACGACCTCCAGGAATTCGTGGCCAGCGTGCCGGACATCAGCAAGCTCTACCTGGTCTCCAAGTTCGCCAGCCGCGACTACACTGACGTTGACTACACGACCCCAGGGGATCACTACTTTCTCTTTGGCAAGGAGACGACCGGCCTGCCGGAGCAGTTCATGCGGCGCTACCCGGACAACGCCATCCGGATCCCGCAAAACGATGACAACATCCGGGCGCTGAACCTCTCCAACAGCGCGGCCATCGTGATCTACGAGGCCCTGCGGCAGCAGAGCTTCCCGAACTTGGCGCGGGTTCACACCTACCATTTTGACAAGCTGAAGTAGGGGAGGGCGGTCTGCATGGCACAACGAAAACGTAAATCGAGACGGCGTCGGCAGACCAGCCGTTCGTCCAAGAGTCAGCACCGCCTGGTTGACAACCTGGTCGGCATCATCGTCGTTCTCCTGATGCTGGTCGGCCTCTGCGACCTGGGGGCCCTGGGTGCCGTCATCGCCGGGATCTTCAAGCTTCTGGTAGGGGCCAGCTACCCGATTTTGATGCTGATCGTTCTGCTCTACGGGGTCGGCTTTGCCCTCTACGCCCGCTGGCTGCACTTCAGCCCGCGGCGGATCGTCGGGGTGATCGTCACCTACCTGGGGCTTTTGATCTGGCTGCACGTCCTCTTCGTTAACCAGCTCAACGTCCACGCCAAGATTCCGGTCGTGACCTGGAGCAACCTCAGCAAGGCCCTCTTGAACGGGGACACGACCCTGCCGATCGGTGGGGGGATGCTCGGGGCCTACCTCTTTTCGGCCTGCGACGCCCTGGTCGACCAGGTGGGGACCGCCGTCTTCGCCTGGATCCTGATGATCTGTGGGGTCGTCATCTTTTTTGCCCTGCCGTGGCGCGACTTCCTGAAGCTCTGCGGCCGGCTTCTCCAGAAGCTGGGGATCATGAGCAAGGAGGCCGGTGAGCGGCTGAAGGAGAAGGCGGCCCAGCCCGGGGTGACGATGCCGCCTCTGTCCAGCGCGGCGGCCCACGCGACTGCCGCGAAGAAGACGGTGACCGACTTCTTCGCGGGCCAGGATGAGGATGATGATGCCACCGCTGCCCATTCCGAAGAATCGGCGTCACAACCGGCACCAGCCCGATCGGTGGAGCCGAAGATCACGGTGGCCTCCAACCATCACGAGGAACTGGCGAACGCGACCGAACATGAGGACGAGCCGCCCCTGGCGATGACGGGTGGTTCCGCCAAGGCCGACGAAGACTACCAGCTGCCGCCCCTGGACCTGCTGAGCAAGGTCCAGGCCACTGACCAGCAGGCCGATCTGAAGAACATCAAGAAGAACACCAAGATTCTCCAAGAGACTCTTCAGTCCTTCAACGTCCAGGCAACGGTGGAGAACGTCAGCCTGGGGCCATCGGTGACCAAGTACGAGCTGCGGCCCGCGGTAGGGGTTAAGGTGAGCCGGATCACCCATCTGGCGGACGATCTGGCATTGGCCCTGGCCGCCAAGGACATCCGGATCGAGGCCCCGATCCCCGGCAAGTCGCTGATCGGGATCGAAGTGCCAAACCAGCAGGTAGCCACGGTCGGCTTCCGCGATATGTTCGAGGCGGCACCTAAGGACGACAACCCGATGGACGTGCCGTTGGGGCGGACGGTCACCGGGGATGTCGAGATGGCCGACCTGACGAAGATGCCCCACCTCCTGATTGCCGGGGCGACCGGTAGCGGAAAGTCGGTGGCCATCAACGTCATTCTGACCAGCATCCTCCTCAAGGCCAAGCCCCACCAGGTTAAGATGCTCCTGATCGACCCGAAGAAGGTCGAACTCAGCGTCTACAATGACATTCCCCACTTGCTCAGCCCGGTCGTCTCTGAGCCGAAGAAGGCGGCCCGGGCCCTGGGTAAGGTGGTTGCGGAGATGGAGCGGCGCTATGAGCTCTTTGCCAAGTTTGGTGTCCGCAACCTCAAGGGCTACAACCAACTGGTCCAAAAGCAAAATGCGGCCCATCCGGACGACCAGCAGCCGGCCTTGCCGCTGGTCCTGGTCGTAGTCGACGAACTGGCCGACCTGATGATGACCGTCTCCAATGACGTCGAGGATGCTATTGTGCGGATTGCCCAGATGGGGCGGGCTGCCGGGATCCACATGATTCTGGCCACCCAGCGGCCGTCGGTGGACGTCATCACCGGGCTGATCAAGGCTAACGTCCCGTCCCGGATCGCCTTCGCGGTTTCTAGCGGGGTCGATTCGCGGACGATCATCGACACGAACGGGGCGGAAAAGCTGCTCGGCCGCGGGGACATGCTCTTTGAGCCGATCGACCAGAACAAGCCGGTCCGGGTTCAAGGGGCCTTCATCTCCGACCAGGACGTCGAGGAGGTCGTCTCCTTCATCAAGGATGAACGGCAGCCCGAATACGATTCGCAGATGGTCGTGAGCGACGCCGAACTGGCCCAGGAAGAGGAGCAAGAGGACGAAGACGAGCTCTTCCCCCAGGCCCTCGAATTCGTAGCCCAGGAGCAGCGGGCCTCGACCTCGATGATCCAACGGCGCTTCCGAATTGGCTACAATCGGGCGGCGCGGATTATCGACGACCTGGAGCAGCGGGGCTACATTAGCCCGGCCAATGGCTCTAAGCCGCGCGAGGTCTATAAGAAGCCGGACCAGCAGTCATCGCAAAAATAGAAAAAAGGACTGGCGAATCGCCAGCCCTTTTTTAGGTCCAAAATTAAACTAGATTAAATTCAGTGATGCGACGGCACCGAAGATCAAAGACCCCAGCATGGCAATCAGCATCAGCCAAATTGCGACCATCGTAATTTTTTGGAAACGTGTTTTCTTTTTCCGTTGCATTAACTTAACCGCCTTTCACGATCATGAACTTCTAGTAGTGTAACGCATTTACCGGTTGTTTTTCAAACGTCAGGCCCAACTTATGGTAAAATTCTACCAGTAAATGACTGGTTATCAAAGGGGCGGAGAAGGAATGCTGATTAATTTTCGAAAGTTATTGATAGAGCTATTGATCGTGGTGATCTTGTGGGGATTTACCTTGCTCTGGCGACGTCTATCTAGACGCCGGCGCGGGCTGCTGGTAATCTGGACGATCGTTCTCTGGGTTTTAATTATCTGGAATCTGGACGTTTATTGGGTCGCCTACCCAATTGCATTTTGGATGATCTGGGCCCTGGCCCTGATTTTTCTCCAGCTTGTTCACAATCACGAGTTCCTTTATCGCCGTTATTGGCCAGTCTTTTGGCGGCTCTCCTTTTTTTATGCGGTAATTATCTTTTGCGGTTCGCTCTTCTGCAACGGCCTGCCATTAGTATGAAACATTTGATAACTGATCGTCCAATAAGCAAGTTAGCGGGTGGTCCCAAAGCGTTTTGGGTCTGCCCGTTTTTGTGCTTAAAAAAGTTTGGAAATACCGTGGTGAGAAGTGGGGGATTGTGGTAGACTGGTCGTATGAAGTGGCAAGGGGAGGCGCAGACGCTTGTTAATGGGGGAATTTCAACATTCGCTTGACAGCAAGCGTCGCCTGATTATCCCTGCCAAGTTTCGCGACCAGCTAGGCCCCGAGTTTGTTTTGACTCGGGGCTTGGATGGCTGTTTGTTTGGCTACCCGCAGGCCGAGTGGCAGCGACTTAATGAAAAACTGCAGTCATTGCCGCTAACAAAACGGGACGCCCGGGCTTTTGTCCGCTTCCTGTACTCGGCGGCTAGCGATTGCTCCTTTGATCGGCAGGGGCGGGTCAATATCCCGGAACCCCTTTGCACTTACGCCCATTTGAGCAAGAAGTGCATGATTATCGGGGTGGCAAACCGCCTGGAAATTTGGGACGCCGACCGGTGGAGTGAATATAACAGTGACACCGCGGCTAACTTTGACGAGATTGCCGAGGAGCTAAACATTGATTTTTAGGAAAAGGAGTGCAAGTCGATGGCAAAATTTAACCACGTAACGGTACTGTTGAAGGAAGCCGTAGCGGGCTTAAATGTGCAACCAACTGGCACTTACGTTGATGCAACCCTGGGTGGTGGCGGTCATTCTGGTGAAATTTTGCAACACCTGACTAGCGGCCACCTTTATTCGTTTGATCAGGATCAGACCGCTATTAAGTACAACCAGGAGCATCTGCATGCAGCCCTGGCTGCGGGGAAATTAACCCTGATTGAGGATAATTTCCGCCACTTAAAGGCGGCCTTGACGCGCCAGGGGGTCGAAGGAATTGACGGGATCGTTTACGATCTCGGTGTTTCCTCGCCCCAGTTCGACGATGCGGCGCGCGGCTTTAGCTACAAGCTCGACGCACCATTGGATATGCGGATGAACCAGGATCAGGAGCTGTCGGCCATGGAGGTCGTCAACGATTGGTCCTACGAGCAGCTCGTTCGAATCTTTTACCGTTATGGTGAGGAGCACTTTGCCAAGCAGATTGCCCGTAAAATTGAACAGCGGCGCGCCCGGCGGCCAATTCAGACCACCTTCGAGCTGGTCGATGTCATCAAGGAGGCCATTCCGGCGGCCGCCCGCCGTCACGGTGGTCATCCCGCCAAAAAGAGCTTTCAGGCGATCCGGATCGCCGTCAATGACGAGCTAGGAGCCCTGGAGGAGTCGCTTGAGCAAGCCTTTGAACTCTTGAACGTCGGTGGTCGGATCAGCGTGATCACTTTCCAATCCTTAGAAGACCGTCTCGTGAAGACGATGTTTAAGGAGAAATCTTCGCTGAGCGCCGACCTGCCCCAGGGTCTGCCGGTCATTCCGGCAGGGATGGAGCCCCACTTTAAGTTAATTAATAAGAAGCCAATTCTTCCTAGTGCTCAGGAATTAGCCAACAATCACCGGGCACACAGCGCTAAGTTGCGCGTTATCGAAAAAGTTAAGTAAGGAAAGAGTGAGTAAAGTGGTTTCAAACACTGCACGAAAATTAAAAGAGCAACCGGAAAGAAAACAAGCATCAGTCCAGCGGTCCGCGGCTAATCTCCGGACAGTCCTCTGGTCGCCTTTTGAGCGGTTGCTCGTAATCGTCGGTGGGATTGTAACCCTGTGCCTTGTAATCACCTTACTTTCAACGAAGGTTGCCATTAACAATCAGCAACACCACCTGCAGGATCTGCAAAGCCAGATCAGCAAGGTCAAAAATGCTAATACAAGCTCACAACAAGAAATTGCAGAATTGACAAGCCAGTCGCATTTGAAGGCGGCCGCTCATAAATATGGCTTGTCGGATCGAAATTCAAACGTAAGGAACATTAATCAATAATGAATAAAGAGCCAGAGCGAGCGAGAAACAAGAAAAATAATAGGAATCAGGGGACCTTTGGAAAATGGCTGTTCCTGATCACGGTTAGCCTATTCGTCTTGTTTATCGTTCGTTTTGCGTATATTGCGATCAATAAGGATGTTCAGCACGTCAACCTACGCTCCAAGGCCGAACAGATTTACACCCAACGGCAGGTCATCCAGGCCCGCCGGGGAACAATCTATGATGGTGAGGGAAACAAGCTGGCGACCGACACTAGTCGCTATACGCTATATGCAATCGTTGATCATCATCAGCGGTCTAACTCCGGAAAGCCGCTTTACGTTACCAATAAAAAGAAGACTGCTAAGATCTTGGCCCGCTACATCAATGAATCGTCAGCTAAGATTGAAAAAACGCTGACGACCGATGGGCAAACCTACCAGGTCGAGTTCGGTACGGCGGGGAGCAACCTGTCCGTGGCGACAATGCAGAAAATTAAGAGCTACCACCTTCCAGGAATTAATTTCGTGGCCACCCCGGCCCGACAGTATCCGGAAGGTGAATTTGCCTCCCAGCTGATCGGAATGGCTAGTCCCAAGACCGATAATAACGGGACAACCAAACTGGTGGGGCAGCTCGGCCTCGAGGGCTACTTCAATAAGCAATTGACGGGGACCAATGGGATTCGCCAGGACAAGCAGGACGTCTATGGTTACCGGCTAGCCAATTCAAAGGGAACGGTTAAGCCGGCGGTCAATGGTGACGATATTCACACCACCATCGACCCCCAGACGCAGCATCTCCTTGAGACCAAGGTCAACAAGGTTTTCAAGACCTCCAAGGCCAACGCGATGACAGCGGTGGTCATGGAAGCCAAGACTGGGAAAATTATCGCAGCCACCCAACGCCCGACCCTGCGTTCTGCCAAAAATCCGGTCTGGCGAAACATGCTGGCCCAGGACGCTTACGAACCTGGTTCGACAATGAAGGTCCTGGCCCTGAGTGCGGCGATTGATTCCGGTCACTTCAACCCGAATGACACCTTTAACTCGGGGACCTGGTCGCTGGGTGGCGGCAAGATCACTGATTGGTCATCCAGTGGTTGGGGTGCAATCACCTACAAGGATGCCTTTGATCTCTCCAGTAACGTCGGCTTTGCCCATGTTGAACAGAACATGGGGGCCGCTACCTGGTACAAGTACATCAAACGCTTTGGTCTTTTAAAGAAGGTCAATGTCGATGGGATGGGCAGCGAGGTTAGCGGCTATACCCAGTTTAGGGGGGCCCTGGAGCAGGCCAACACCGCCTTTGGCCAGGGGATTACCGTTAACGAATTGCAGATGATGCAGGCCTTTAGTGCCGTCGCCAATCGCGGTAAAATGATGAAGCCCTACTTCGTTTCCAAAGTCGTCAACAGTAAGGGCAAAACCGTAAAGAGCAACCACCCCAAGCAGGTTGGCAAGCCGATCAAGGCCAAGACGGCTAAACAAGTCCTCGGCTATATGCAAGGGGTCGTTTACGACGAAAAGGGCCTCGGCCACATGTACCAGATCAAGGGACACCGGATCGCCGCCAAGACCGGGACGGCCCAGATTGGTGGAGCCAACGGTTATAGCAAGGGTGATACCAACTATCTCTACTCGATGGTGGGGATGGCACCGGCTAAGCATCCGCGCTACATCATTTACATCACCCTGCGTCAGCCACAAAACATCAGCACGCCGGCTGCCAACCAAATTGCCAACGTCTTCAATCCAACGATGAAGATGCTGCTCAACCGTCAGAGCACGACCAAGTCCGCCAAGAGCAGCACGGTTAAGGTGCCAAACCTGGTGGGTCAAAGCAGCCAGCAGGCAACCACCAAGCTGGGTAAAAAACACCTGCAGGCAGTGGTGATCGGCAGTGGTAAGACGGTCCGCAAACAGTCAATTCCGGCCGGTCAGCAGGCGCTGATCAATCAGCGGATTATCTTAAGAACCAGTGGAACGGCTCAGCTGCCGGATCTGAGTGGTTGGAGCTCGGCGGACGTGGAGCAATTAGCAGCCATGCTGCATTTGAAATTAAAAGAAGAGGGTAGCGGCTACCTGGTTTCCCAGAGCATTGCCGCTAATACCCAGGTGAAGGCCCAGACGACCTTAACTGTTAAATACAAACCAAAGGAGTAAAGAGAATATTATGAATATCTTGACCGCTATCTTGACGGTGATCAGTGCATTTCTGATTACCTTCCTGTTGATGCCATACTTGATTCGCTACTTTCGTGCCAAAAAAGAAGGCCAGCAGATTCGAAAGGAAGGTCCGACTTGGCACGCCAAAAAGGCCGGAACACCGACCATGGGTGGCTTGCTTTTCATCTTCTCAGCCGTCGTCACCATTCTCTGGGTGGCAGCCTGGCGGGGATTGATTTCCAACACCCTGTGGGCACTGCTTTTCATCCTGGTGGTTTACGGCCTGATCGGAATGTGGGACGACAGTATTAAGATTTTCCATCACCAAAACGAGGGCTTCAAGGCTTGGCAGAAGGCCCTGGCCCAGGTGATCGCGGCGATGGTCTTCACCGCCATCTACCAGCATGAGGGCTTTCAGATGGGCTTTGGGACCACTCAGGCCGGCTGGTGGTACGGTCTCTTCATCATCTTCTGGATGGTTGGCTTTTCCAACGCGGTGAACCTGACGGACGGCCTGGACGGCCTGGTCAGCGGCCTGTCGATCATTTCCTTTATCGCCTACCTGATCGTGGCCCTGGTCAACATCAGCCAGCCGGGCTATGCCGAGATCGCCCTCTTCTGTCTGGCAATGATCGGGACTTTGATCGGTTTCTTCCCTTACAACCATAAGCCGGCCAAAATCTTCATGGGGGACATGGGCTCGCTGGCCATTGGGGCATCGCTGGCGGCGGTTTCACTCCTGCTCCATCACGAGTGGTCGCTTTTAATTGTTGGGATTGTCTACGTCTGTGAAACGGCCAGTGTTATCCTGCAGGTGGCCTCATTTAAGTTGACTGGAAAGCGAATTTTCAAGATGACGCCAATTCACCACCACTTCGAAATGTGTGGCTGGAGTGAATGGAAGATTGACATTGTCTTCTGGATCGTTGGCCTGATTGGAGCAATTATTGCCGTTAGTTGGATTTTGTTGGTTGGTTAAAAATCATAAAGTGAGGAAGCAAGAATTATGAAGCAGATTGATACGTACCAGGGCAAGAAGGCACTGGTGATTGGTTTTGGGATTAGTGGCTTAAACGCCGCCCACCTCTTGGTAAAGTTGGGGGCGCAGGTGACGGCTAACGATATGAAGACGCCGAAGGACCCGGCCGTCGTTCAAGACTTAGAGAACGATGGGATTAAGGTTATCACGGGTTCCAACCCGCTGAGCCTGGCCGATGCGGGCTTTGACGTTGTTGTCAAGAATCCGGGTATTCCTTACGATAATCCACTAGTTGCCAAGTTTGTGGCCCAGAAGACGCCGATCATTACGGAAGCAGAATTGGGTGCCGAAATCTTTGCCGGTCACCTGGTTAGCGTCACCGGGAGCAACGGGAAGACCACTACGACGACGTTGACGCAACTGATGTTGGCCAAGGGGACAACCCACCGGGTCAAGTATGCCGGCAACATCGGGGTGTCCTTTAGCAAGGTTGCTGAGGATCTGGGCCCCGACGACACCCTGGTGACTGAATTATCTAGTTTCCAGCTCTTAGGTTGCCCGACGATTCATCCTCACATTGCAATTATTACCAACATTTTCTCGAACCATCTGGACTACCACAAGACCCGGGAAAATTACATCAATGCCAAGCTCAATATCACCCGCAACCAGACGCCGGATGACTACCTGATTATGAACTGGGATAAAGAAGAGTGGCAAGAGATCGCCCAGCGCTCCCGAGCGACGGTTGTTCCTTTCTCTCGTCTGGGCAAGAGTCATGACGGAGCCTACGTGGAAGATGGTATGATTTATTGGCGTGGCGAGGAGATCATGGCGGCCAAGGATATTCGCTTGATCGGTCCTCAAAACGTTGAAAACGCCTTGGCAGCAATCGCCGCGGCTAAGCTGAGCGGTGTGAACAATGATGCCATCGTCAGCGTCCTGACGACCTTCAGCGGGGTTCGTCACCGTCTGCAATACGTCATGGACTACCAGGGGCGGCGTTTCTACAACGACTCGAAATCGACCGACATTGAGGCGACCGAGGTAGCACTGGCCGGTTTTAGTCAGCCGGTGATTCTGCTGGCCGGGGGCCTGGACCGGGGCTACACCTTTGAGCGGCTGGTGCCGTACTTTAAGAAGCACGTCAAGGCGATCGTCGTCTTTGGACAGTGCAAGGACAAGATGAAGGATGCGGCTGAGCAGGCTGGGATCCCGACGATCATTGAGAGTGAAAATGCCGTTACGGCTGTTCCAGAAGCCTGGAAGGTCAGTGAACCGGGCGACGTCATCCTCCTGTCTCCGGCAAACGCCAGTTGGGATCAGTTCCCGAATTTCGAGGTCCGGGGCGATAAGTTTATTGAAGCAGTGGAAAAGTTAACTGGTCAAAAGGAAGGAAATTAAATGCGGTTATTAGTATCTGGTGGCGGTACCGGGGGACACATTTACCCGGCACTGGCCCTCATTGAACGACTCAAGCAGGTTGAACCGGACACCGAAGTTCTTTATGTTGGGACAACCCGGGGACTGGAAAACAAGATTGTACCGGACGCCGGCATCAAATTAGAGACCATGCACATGCAGGGCTTTAAGCGCTCCCTGTCCCTGGACAATCTGAAGACGATTTACCTCTTCTTGCATTCGGTCCACC
Source organism: Limosilactobacillus kribbianus (assembly GCF_026413145.1). Classification (GTDB taxonomy): domain Bacteria; phylum Bacillota; class Bacilli; order Lactobacillales; family Lactobacillaceae; genus Limosilactobacillus; species Limosilactobacillus kribbianus. Next base: position 11,402 of record NZ_JAOVYZ010000026.1, read on the forward strand.
ACGCCAAGAAGATCATTCGCGACTTCAAACCGGATGTTGTCCTTGGCACCGGGGGCTATGTCTCCGGCGCGGTCCTGTACGCGGCAGCCAAGCACCATGTTCCAACGGTGATCCACGAACAGAACAGTGTGGTCGGGGTGACTAACAAGTTCTTAAGCCGCTATGTTGACCAAATTGCGATCGCCTTTGAGGCGGCGCGCAGTCAGTTTCCGGCTGAGAAGGTTACCATGGTCGGTAATCCCCGGGCCCAACAGGTAGCAGCCCAGGCTAACAGCGATTTTTCCTGGACCAGCTACGGCCTAAAGGATGATGTGCCGACGATGATGATTTTTGGTGGCAGCCAGGGGGCCCCGAAGATCAACAAGACGGTCGTTGACGCGATCCCTGAATTCAACAAGCGGCCCTACCAGGTTATCTTTGCGACCGGCCAGAAGCGTTACGCAGCCGTGCAAAAACAGCTGGAAGGCGTTAAGATCGGTGCCAACGTGAAGGTTGTGCCGTACATCAAAGACATGCCTGCCAAGATGCCGCGGGTGGCAGCACTGGTCTCCCGGGCCGGCGCCACCACGATTGCGGAAGTAACGGCGCTTGGGGTGCCAACGATCTTGATCCCAAGTCCGTACGTGACGGCTAACCACCAGGTGAAAAATGCCCAAGCGCTGGTAAAGAACAACGCCGCGGCGATGATCACCGAGGATCAATTAGACGCCCGGTCGCTGCTTTTGCAGGCGGACCGGATCATGGAAAATGATGACCTGCGCGCTAAGATGTCAGCAGCATCCAAGAAGATGGGCCGACCAGACGCGGCGGATCGCCTGATCAAGGTGCTCCATCAGGCTATCGACGAACATCATTAAGCATTAAGAGGGGGCGAGACAGAGATGGCACGTGATCGCTACGTTTCTGAACATCAACAGTATGCCAAGCGCTTGGCGGATCTTGAGAAGCGTAGCGCACAGGCCCGCCAGAAGGCCCAGGCACAAGCAACCAGCCGTAGCCAGCATATTTCACGACGCCTGCCGAAATTGCGCTGGCACCATTACAAAACCAACGGCGAGCGTGTTCTCAAGCTGGTGATTTTCTTTGGACTGGTGCTCGTCTTGATGCTCTACATTCTCTCTCCATTTAGCAAAGTCAAGACTGTGACCGTGACCGGTAACAAGCAACTGCCGGTGTCCCAAGTTGAACGCGCCACCAGTATTCATCCCGGTCGCTTTATTTGGGGTGTTTGGTTGCACCAACGTTCGATTTGTCGGACAGCCCGTTTCAAGCAGCCGCGAATTGCTAGCATTCAAATTCGCGTGACCGGTTTGCAAAGTGTTCACCTGACTATCCGGGAAAACGCTTTGCTGGGAACGGCGACCCTGGGGCAACAACGCTATGCCGTTCTGGCAAACGGCCAGCTTCAGGCGAGTGCCAAGCCGGCTGGCGGGATTAGCTATCAGGGCTTTAATCAGCATCGGGGATCATTGAAAGAAGTTGCCCGCCAGATCGGCAAGTTGAAGCCGGCGGTCCGCGACGGGATCTCAACAATCAACTATCGGCCGACCAAGCAGATGCCCAACCGAATTGTCTTGTACATGCGCGATGGCAACACGGTCCTAGCAAACCTGCACACGGTTGGCAAGAAGATGGCTTACTATCCTGCAATTGTGGCTAACATGAAGAATAATGGCGTGATTGATCTCCAAGTGGGCGCATACTCGTACGATTATGGTTCACAAGATAAATAATATTTTGCAAAAGCTTACACGAACCCTTTTTCGAGGGTGTTTAACTGTGGTAAAATCTTTAAGAGATAAATTTTCAGTTACGAAAAAAGTAATTTAGTATAATAGTTTTTAGGAGGGTTCCGACCAAATGAATAATTCAGAGACATATGTTGGATTAGATATTGGAACCACCTCGATTAAAGCAATGGTCTGTGAAAATGTAAAAGGGCAGTTGAAAGTCATTGGCGTAGGCGTTGTCTCCTCAGCCGGTTTAAGTCGTGGCATTATTGTTGATATTGACAAAACCGCTCGTGCAATTTCTCAAGCTGTCAAGCGCGCCGAGGAAAAGTCCAATATCGAGATTAAAGATGTAATTGTTGGCCTGCCAGCCAACTATCTCCAGATGCAACGCGTTCATGGCTCCGTGACGATCGCGTCGCAGAATCAGTCACGTGAAATTACCGACCGGGACGTGATCGATGTTGCTAGAGAGACCCTGACCCAAAATATCGCCCCGGAGCGTGAAATTATGGACTTGGTGCCGACCGAATTTACCGTTGATGGTTTTAACGGCATCAAGGATCCCCGGGGAATGGTCGGCGTGCGTCTCGAGATGAAGGGGACACTTTACACCGGACCTAAGACTATTATTCACAATACTAGGAAGGCCGTTTCTCAGGCGGGGTATGGCATTCGCGATCTCGTGATTGCTCCGATTGCGACCGATTTTAACCTTTTAAATGATGGTGAGCAGGACTTCGGGACCGTGGTGATTGACCTCGGTGGTGGCCAAACGACGACGAGCATTGTTCACGACCACCAATTGAAGTACACCTTCGTTGATCCCGAGGGTGGTCAATACGTGACCCGCGACATTTCGACGGTTCTGAACACCTCATTGAAAAACGCCGAGCAGCTTAAGCTCAACCACGGCTATGCGCTGAGTTCGCTGGCGCATGCGGATGCTCAGGTGGATGTACCGGTGGTCGGCAAGAATACGCCGGTTCAATTTGCTGAAACCTACCTCGCTGAGATCATTGAGGCCCGGATGCGGCAGATTTTCCAGCGCAGTCGGGATCGGCTGCGGGCCATTCATGCTCCTGAACTGCCGGGTGGGGTTGTCCTAATTGGTGGGACAGCCGCCTTACCGGGGGTAGCGGAACTGGCTGGGCAGTACTTTAGTGGTAACGTTAAGGTCAACTACTCTAATCAGATGGGGGTTCGCCACCCGAGCTATTCACTGGCGATCGCTCTTGCCACCTACGAAAGCCACCTGACGGATGTCGACCGGCTCGTCAAGCAAACCTTGCAGCAGACCGATACCATCAGCCGGCCACAAGAAACCCAGCAGACCAGCGATCAACCGCGGGTGACTCAATGGAGCCAGCCGGAGCCAGCCGAAACGAAGACTCGTCCGGCACCGGCCAAGCGTTCACGGGCCAAGAAACCCAATGAGCATTCACTCGGCAATCGCTTCAGAAGTATGCTGAATAATTTATTCGACTAATTTTCACGGAGGAACAGCTGTATGGACAATGAAACACAAACAATGGAAAATGAATTCGCTGGTGCGCGCATCAAGGTAATTGGTGTCGGTGGCGGTGGTGGAAACGCCGTTAACCGGATGATTGCCGAAAAAGTGCAGGGGGTTGACTTTATTGTTGCCAACACTGACCTCCAGGCGCTGAACGCTTCGCAGGCACCAACGAAAATTCAATTAGGCCCTAAGCTGACCAAGGGACTGGGCGCGGGTTCTAATCCAGAAGTCGGCAACAAAGCGGCCGAAGAAAGTGAAGAGCAGATCCAAAAGGCCTTAGAAGGTGCGGACATGGTCTTCATCACGGCTGGCATGGGTGGCGGAACCGGTACCGGAGCCGCTCCGGTAATTGCCAAGATTGCCAAGGACAGCGGTGCCTTAACCGTGGGTGTCGTTACCCGGCCGTTCTCCTTTGAGGGACCACGGCGTTCCAAATACGCCACCGAGGGTCTGGACAATCTGAAGGCCAATGTGGACACTTTGATCATCGTTGCCAACAACCGCCTGTTGGAAATGATTGATAAGAAGACGCCAATGATGGAGGCCTTCAAGGAAGCCGATAACGTTTTGCGTCAAGGTGTTCAGGGGATTTCCGACTTGATCGTGACCCCAGGGTACATCAACCTGGACTTCGCCGACATCAAGACCTTGATGTCTAACCAGGGTGCCGCCTTGATGGGGGTTGGTTCTGCTACCGGCGAAAACCGGGCCACGGAAGCCACCAAGAAGGCGATCTCTTCGCCACTGTTGGAAGTTTCCATTAACGGTGCCCAGCACGTTCTGATGGATATTACCGGGGGCAAGGACCTGTCGATGTTTGAAGCCCAGGAAGCTTCAGACGTTATTCGTCAGGCAGCCGGCACAGATGTCGACATTGCCTTTGGGATGTCTTTGAATGAGAAGATGGGTGATGGCGTCCGGGTTACCGTGATCGCTACTGGGATCGATAAGGCAAAGGCCGTTAATCCGGCCCCAACCCGGCCAGCTGCTCAAAAGCCTCAGCAAACCCAGCCGGCGGCGCAACCACAGCCATCAGCCGTTGAATCACAAAAGCCAGCGGACCCATTTGATGGTTGGAACGACCCGACTGCTGACACTGATGATACTAAGGCCAGCGCGACGGACCACAATCAATTTTCACACGTCGATAAGCCGGAATTTAACGTCTTCAATGATGACACTGCTAATTCCGACGATGATGACGATACTAACTTATCAACGCCACCTTTCTTCAAGAATCGGCGTAAATAATGAAATCATGGGGCGGTTTAATTGATGTTAAACGACGCCCTTTTTCGTATATCTTGCAGAAGAAGGAGGAATCAGAATGGCAGGTATTTTTAAGAGTCTCTTCGGTGACGATGCCGCTGCTGACGAGTACTATGAAGAAGACCGGACGAATGAGCCGGCGCGTGATGATAACGTTGTCTCCTTTAGTCAAGCCAAACGCGCTCGCAGCGATCGGATGAGCCGGATTGCACTTTATGAACCGCGTCTGTATGCCGATGTCAAGCAGATTGCCACACAGCTCTTGAAGGGCCAAGCGGTCATTGTCAACTTTACCCAGATGGACGACCGCAACGCCAAGCGGGTGGTGGACTTCTTGAACGGGGCCACCTTCGCAATTGATGGGGATATTAAGCGCATCGGGAAAGAAATTTTCCTATGCACGCCGAAGAACTACGAGGTGTCCGGTGACCTCAGTGCCGGACTGAAGCTGGACGGCACGAGCCTGACCAACAACTAGGGGGATCGCGATGCTTGGATATATTATCTGGTGCCTAGACTGGCTGATCAATGCCTACATCATGGTGATCGTCGTCTGGTGTTTATTGTCATGGTTTCCCAATGCCCGGGGAACCCGATTGGGCGAAATTGTTAACCGTCTAGTAGAACCCTACATGCGCTGGTTTGACTTCATTCCACCGCTGGGCGGGATTAGTTTTTCACCCGTTGTTGCAATTATCGTTTTGTATTTAGTGCAGGACGGCCTGACCTTTTTGAGCCGTCTCTTGTAAGCGAGTGATAATTATGGATGATCAAAACATTAAACAGCATTTCCGACCGGACGAAGCCGCACTGATCGACCAAATCAACGACTGGATTGCGACGGCAACGGCCCAGTATCGGCCGGTCTTAACATCATTTTTAAACCCGCGGCAACGCCATATTGCTCAAACCCTAGCCAATCGTTCGGACGAGATCAAGGCTGCTAGTGCTGGTGGTTGGCCGGGAGCCGAAATGCAGCGCTTGCTCTTTTATCCCAACTACTACCAACCCCAGCCAGCCGATTTTGACCTGCAGGTACTAGCGGTTGACTACCCGACCAAGTTTGCCGAACTCCATCATCGACAAATCATGGGGACCTTACTAGGCGAAGGAATGGCTCGGGAGGCCTTTGGTGATATCCTGACTGACGGTACGCACTGGCAGGTGGTGGTAACCAGCGAGATGGCCCGTTTCCTGCGGCAAAACGTCAATCACATCGGGCGGGTCAAAATTAAGTGGCTGGCGGTTGATCAGGCGCTAACTCCGGTCGAGGACTGGGAAGAGCTGACAACGACCGTAACCTCAATGCGGCTCGACAGCGTGGTGGCAGCCGGATTTAACTATTCGCGCAACCGGGCTAAGCAATTGATTGAACGCGGTTTGGTGCGGCTGAACTGGGAGGAAACCACCCGGCCCGACTACCCGATCGTCGAACACGACCTGCTTTCGGTTCGCCACGCCGGACGGTTACGGATTGATGTGATCGGTGGAAAGACGCGCAAGCAGAAAAACATGGTGAAGATGTCCGTCGTGCGGGCATAGGATTTAATTGGAGGAAGACACAATGGGATTAACAATCGAGCAAATTAACAATCAGGAATTCTCAACGAAGATGCGGGGCTACAATCAGGATGAGGTTCGCAAGTTCATTCAGGAGGTTTCCCAGACCGTCCAGGAGCTGACGGAAGAAAATCACGCCTTAAAGGAAAATATTAAGGCCGATGAGGGGAAGTTGAAGTACTTTACCGAACTGAAAGATTCCCTAAACAAATCTATCCTGGTGGCTCAGGAGGCTGCCGACAAGGTTAAAACTAACGCCAAACAGGAAGCCGACATCATGATCCGTGAGGCCCAAAAGCAGGCCACTGACATCGTCTCTGAGGCCAATGAGAAGTCCAACCAAGTGATTGAGACGAGCGCTGAGGATACCCGGAAACTGACCACCGAGACCAACGACTTAAAGAAGCAGACCCGAATTTTCCGGCAACGGCTCCAAGTCATGCTCGAATCCCAGCTGGAAGTGGTTAAGAGTGAGGAATGGGATAAGCTGCTGGCCACCGAAAGTACAGATAAGTACGATGAAATCCAAAAGATCCTGGGAGCAAGGCTTGACAACCGTTCGAATGACAGTGTAGAATCATCATCAATCGATTCAGATGGGGACTTTGGTGCTGCGGCAGCCACTGTTGCTGGTCCCGACCAGCCAGCAGTTGAGATGCCCGCTTCGGAGCCGGCCGACAGTGTAGTGCCGGATTCTGAAGAACCGGTAGCGGACTCATCCGCCGAAGATTCTGGACAGACAGTGGTTGTCTTCCCGGACGACGATTCCAACAACTAAGTCCATATCTGAACAAAAACGCTCTGATAAAACGTTGAGGAGAATTGAGAAGATCCTAATAATTCAGCGAGCTGGCAGGTGGTGTGAGGCCGGCATTAAGGGATCTTCTCTGATCGGCTCCGAGTGACCAGCTTAAATCCAGTAGGCTGGTTCGGTTCATTACCGTTAACCAATGCCTAAGGAGGTCTTTTGGGCCTTGAATTTGGGTGGTACCACGAATAGCTTCGTCCCATGCGGGATGGAGCTTTTTTTATTGGAGCAAATAGATGCATAATTGAAAGGGGTAATTGTGATGCGGGTTAAAGACACGCTTAACATCGGTCGGACCAAGTTTCCCATGCGTGGGAAGCTGCCGGTCACCGAAGCCCAACGCGAACAGCTTTGGGAAGAAAACAAGGTTTATCAACTACGACAAAAATTGAATGAGGGCAAGCCAACCTTCGTGCTCCACGATGGCCCTCCGTACGCCAACGGGAACATTCACATTGGCCACGCCATGAACAAGATTTCCAAGGACTTCATCGTTCGCTACAAGTCAATGACCGGTTACCGGGCACCGTATGTTCCGGGCTGGGATACCCACGGCCTGCCAATTGAGCACCAGCTGACCAAGGCTGGCTACGACCGCAAGAAGATGTCGACCAGTGAATTCCGTGACCTCTGCCGCAAGTACGCCTTAGAACAGGTTGACAAGCAGCGGACCGACTTCAAGCGCCTTGGGGTCAGCGGTGACTGGGACCACCCGTACCTGACGCTGGCCAAGGAATTCGAAGCCGCCCAAATTCGCGTCTTCGGTGAATTCGCCAAGAAGGGGCTGCTCTATCAGGCCAAGAAGCCAGTTTACTGGTCATGGTCCTCCGAATCCGCCCTGGCCGAAGCCGAAGTCGAATATCACGACGTCGTTGCCAAGACGGCCTTCTTCGCCGAACAGATCAAGGACGGCAAGGGGATTTTAGACGACAACACCTACCTGGTTGCCTGGACCACCACCCCATGGACCGTTCCGGCTTCCGAGGCCGTGGCGGTCAATGCCAAGTTTGATTACTCCGTGGTCAAGCCAGCCGGTGATGACCGGAAGTTTGTTTTAGCAACCGATCTGCTCGAATCCGTCGCCGAAAAGTTCGGTTGGGAAGACTACGAGGTCGTCTCCCACCTGAGCGGGGCCGCCATGGAAGGTATGACCACCAAGCACCCGTACCTGGACCGCGACATCTTCGTCGGGACGGCCGACTACGTTACTGCCGACGCCGGTACCGGGATGGTCCACACTGCCCCGGGCTATGGTGACGACGACTACCACTTTGGGATCAAGTACCACCTGCCGATCGTGGCGCCAATTACCGCCCAGGGGGTTCTGACCAAGGAAAACGGCCCCGACTTCGATGGCGTCTTCTACCAGGATGCCGATGACATCTCCTTGAAGAAGCTGGAAGAAGCCGGTGCGCTTCTCCTGCAGGAACCGCTGAAGCACTCCTACCCATTTGACTGGCGGACCAAGAAGCCGATCATCTTCCGGGCCACCGACCAGTGGTTCGTCTCCATCGAAAAGATGCGCCAGGACATCCTGGACGCCCTGGAAAAGGTTGAATACCACCCGTCATGGGGGAAGGTTCGGCTGCGCAACATGATTAAGGACCGTGGCGACTGGGTCATCTCCCGTCAGCGGGTCTGGGGCGTACCGCTACCGATCTTCTACGCCGAAGATGGCACCCCGATCATGGAAGAAGAAACGATCAACCACGTCGCCGATCTCTTCGCCAAGTACGGCTCCAACGTCTGGTTCGACCGTGACGCCAAGGACCTCCTGCCGGAAGGCTACACCAACGAGCATTCTCCTCACGGCAAGTTCACCAAGGAAACCGACATCATGGATGTTTGGTTCGACTCCGGTTCTTCCCACCAGGGTGTCTTGGCCGAGCGGGACTACCTGACCTACCCGGCCGACATGTACCTGGAAGGATCCGACCAGTACCGTGGCTGGTTCAACTCCAGTCTGATCACCAGCGTGGTCTGCTCCGGCCAGGCGCCTTACAAGGCCGTCATCTCCCAAGGATTTACCTTGGATAAGCACGGCAAGAAGATGAGTAAGTCGATGGGGAACGTCATCGACCCGAACAAGGTGGTCAAGCAGATGGGGGCCGAAATCATTCGGCTCTGGGTCATGAGTGCCGACACTTCCGCCGACGTCCGGGTTTCGATGGGGACCTTCCAGCAGATCTCCGAGGCCTACCGGAAGCTGCGGAACACCTTCCGCTTCCTGCTGGCCAACACCAGCGACTTCAACGCCGCTGAGGACACCGTTTCCTACGAGAAGCTCGAGGCCGTCGATCAGTACATGTTGGTGAACTTCAACCGCTTCTTGAAGCAGATGCGGACGGACTTCGACCAGTATGACTTCCTGGACGCTTATAAGCTCCTGATCAACTTCGTCAACAACGATCTGTCCGCCTTCTACATGAACGTGGCCAAGGATGTCCTCTACATCGAACCGGCCGACTCTCACGTTCGTCGCTCGATGCAGACGGTCTTCTACCAGATCCTGGTCAGCCTGGTTAAGCTCTTGACGCCAATTCTGCCGCACACGACGGAAGAGGTTTGGGGCTACATGAACGAACCGGAAGAATTCGTTCAGCTGACCGATATTCCGGAAGCCCGCGACTACGATGGGGCGGCTGACCTGCTCGACAAGTGGACGGGCTTCATGGAAGTGCGTTCTCACGTTCTGAAGGGCTTGGAAGAGGCCCGGAACGCCAAACTGCTCAGCAAGGCTTCCCAGGCCCAGATTGACCTCTACTTAAACGATGCTCAGGCCCGGCTGCTTGACAGCCTGGACGCAGACGTCGCCCTGCTGCTCGGCGTTCCTGCCCTGCACGTTCACCCGCTGGACGAAGCACCGGACAGTGCCGCCAAGTACGACGATGGCGTTGCCGTGACTGTGACGGCCGCGCCTGGTGAGACCTGTGCGCGGTGCCGGATGGTCAAAGAAGACGTCGACAGCGATTCGGCATACCCAACCCTGTGTGCGCGTTGTGCCCAGATCGTGCGGACTAACTTCCCAGAGACGGTTGCCGAAGGTCTTGAAAAATAGTTAAGAAGACGCTCGGGATGAGTCATTTCATGACAATTAATCCCTAGCGGTGTAAAATACCAAGTGGCTATGACCACTTGGTATTTTATTTTTTAGTAGGTGAAAAAATGCTAACAGGCAAAGTAAAAAGTTTTGATGAACAAAAGGGCTGGGGCTTCATTCTGGTGCCCGACGAGGGGGAAATCTTTGTCCACTATCATGGAATTGAGGGAACCCACCGGCGGGTCTTGCATCCCGGGCAAAACGTTTCCCTCGTGATTGTTCAGGGCAAGCGGGGACCCCAGGCCGCCCATGTCCGGGTCTTAGACTAAGGAGGGACACAAATGGAATTTGAAGAAAAACCGTTGGAAAGCCGGACCGTCTTTCACGGTCATTTGATTGACGTTGAGGTTCAACAGGTCAGGACACCAACCGGGATTGTTGCTCAGCGTGAAATTGTTCACCATGCTCCGGCAATTGCCATCCTGGCTTTGACTGCCGACAACAAGATGATCCTGGAAAAGCAGTGGCGGGCCCCAATTGCCAAGACCACACTGGAGATTCCGGCCGGCAAGCTCGATCGGCGGGACGCTGCTGATTCAGTTCACGCTGCCAAGCGGGAACTGAATGAGGAAACCCGCTACCAGGCGCAAGAACTGAAGAAGCTCTCGTCCTTTTACACCTCAGTGGGTTGCATGGATGAATACATGACCCTGTATCTGGCAACTGGATTGACACCGGTAGAGAACGCCTTGCCCCAAGATGCCGACGAACAGCTGGCTCTAATGACGGTCAGCCTTGACCAGGCGCTGGCAATGATTAAACGTGGGGAGATCGAGGATGCCAAGACCATCATGGCAATTTATTACTGGCGGGGGATGCAAAACAATGGCTGAGCAGTCCACCACGCCCCGGCGTGACGATGCGGCTCAACCGAGTGAGTTTGTCTCACGCCAACAGTATCGTCAACAGCAAGCGGCTGCCAAGGCGGCCCAGCAGGCTCGCAGCCAGCAAACGACTGCAAAGGCCCAGCCAGAAGGGACTACGGCGGAAACAATGCGCCGCCGTGATTGGGCGACCGATCTGAAGGAACAGGATCAAGAAGAAAAAACGCAACGTCTCAAGAAGCGGTTGAATATCGCAATTGTGACCCTGATTGTGGCCATTATTATTGTGTATTTGATCCTCTTTTACGTTGGATAGGAGAAGATTATGAAATTTGGAATTATTTGTGCAATGCCGGAAGAAATTAAGGAGCTAACTTTCAGCTTAAACGATAAGCAGGTCAAAGTGATCGGCGGTAAGGACTATCTATCCGGCAAGATTTTCGGCCAGGATGTTGTCCTGGTGGAATCAGGAATTGGTAAGGTGGAAGCTGGGATTACGACTGAGCATTTGATCACCGACTTCCAGGTGGACGTGGTGATTAATTCCGGTTCTGCCGGCGGAATTGGTCAGGGCCTGCACGTTGGGGATGTTGTCATCTCCAGTGAGACGGCCTACCACGACGTTGACGCCCGGGCCTTCGATTACGTTTATGGTCAGCTGCCGGGCAAACAGCCACGCTTTAAGGCTTCCGAAAAGTGGGGGCAGGCACTGGAAACTGCTGGTGAGAAGACCGGCTTGAACATTAAGCGGGGCCTGATTGTTTCTGGGGACCAATTCATCGCCAGCCAAGAAGCGATCGCCCGGATTCTCCACTACTTTCCGGATGCCCTTTCCAGTGAAATGGAAGGAGCTGCGGTTGGTCAAGTAGCAACCGATCATGATGTGCCGTACGTTGTGGTTCGGGCAATGTCCGATACTGGAGATGAAGATGCCGGGGTCAGCTTTGACAAGTTCATTATTGACGCCGGGAAGCGTTCCGCTAAGATGCTGCTACAGCTCTTTGCGGACCTGAACAACTAAGTGGAAGGAAGAATATTCGTGAGTGAAGTTTATTTAGATAACGCGGCCACCACGCCGATGGCCCCCGAGGTGCTGGAGACAATGACCCGGGAGATGAAGGATTCCTGGGGTAATGCTTCGACGGGTTATTCCTATGGACGGCATTCCAAACTAGTGATGGAAAACAGCCGGCACGTGATCGCCCAGAGCATTAACGCCGATGACAACGAGATCATCTTTACCAGCGGGGGTACGGAGAGTGACAACACCGCCATCATCCAGACGGCCCTGACCCGGCAAAAGTTCGGCAAGCACATCATCACCACGGCCATCGAGCACGAGGCGGTCTTAAAGCCGCTTCATTTTCTGGAGGAGCGGGGCTTTGAGGTTACCTATCTGCCGGTCAACGAGTACGGTGAAATCTCGCTTGATGACTTTAAGAAGGCTTTGCGTGACGACACGATCCTGGTCACGATCATGATGGGCAACAACGAGGTCGGCAGCCGGATGCCGATCCACGAGATTGGTGAAATCCTCAAGGACCACCAGGCCTGGTTCCATACCGATGCCGTCCAAACCTATGGCCTGCTGCCGATCGACGTCAAGCGTGACCATATTGACATGCTGTCGACCTCGGCCCACAAGCTCAACGGGCCGAAGATGATGGGCTTCTTATACCGACGCGACGGGATCAGCTTCCCAAGTTTCATCAAGGGCGGCGACCAGGAGACCAAGCGCCGGGCCGGAACCGAAAACGTGCCGGCAATTGCGGCCTTTGCCAAGGCGGTCGAACTGGACAGCCCAGAAGAAAAGCAGCGTCGGCAAGAACGCTATTACCATTTCAAGCAGAAAATCGTGACCGCCCTGCGCGATCACGGGGTCGACTTTGAAGTCAACGGCCGGATCGATCCGAACGGGCTCAACCACGTCCTCAGCCTCTGGTTTAAGGGAATTTCGACCTACGTCATGCAGACCGACCTTGACCTGGCCGGGATTGCCGTCTCCGGTGGGTCGGCATGTACCGCCGGCAGCATTGAGCCGTCCCACGTTCTGACCGCCATGTACGGGGCAGACAGCCCGCGGATCAGCGAGTCGATTCGGATCAGCTTCGGGGCGATGAACACTGAAGAAGACATCGACAAGCTAATCGCCGCCATCATCAAGATCGTCGACAAGCTGAAGACAATCGATCAGTCAAAGGAGGGCTAAGGATGGAATTTGCAAAGAGCGTCCGGATTCCCGGCGACACGGTGACCTATTCGATCAGTCCGGACATCAAGAAGTACGCCCTCTTGGACCTGGGCTTTGAGGAGACCAAGCGGGGCAACTTCGAGTACAAGGGCAGCCTGGATACCGACAACCCCTTTAAGCCGGTGGCCCGGCTGCGGATTTTGATTAACGCCGACCTGACTGGCTTTAAGATGGAGACGATTTCGGGCAACGGGATGCGCAAGGTTAACATCTTCAAGCACGCCCGCGCCAAGGAATTTGTTGAACAATACCACTACATTCTGGCCGACATGCTCAAACGCCAGGTTTTGACGGCCTCAAATTAATTCTGTGCAGGCGGCCTGATCCTCTGGTACAATGGTTGATACTGGATGCATGCGACCTTCAATCGTAGATTATTCCAGAATCTATTGGAAATGATGGTGATGTATAAAATGACTGATCACAGTCACACACGTGTTGTTGTCGGGATGAGCGGCGGGGTTGACTCCTCCGTGACCGCCCTGCTTTTGAAGCGTCAGGGCTATGACGTTGTCGGTGTCTTCATGAAGAACTGGGACGATACCGACGAAAACGGCGTCTGTACCGCGACGGAGGACTATAAGGACGTCGCGAAGGTAGCCGCCAAGATCGGGATTCCTTACTACTCGGTCAACTTTGAAAAGGAGTACTGGGACCGGGTCTTCAAGTACTTTATCGCCGAGTACAAGAAGGGGCGGACGCCAAACCCGGACGTTATCTGCAACAAAGAAATTAAGTTCAAGGCCTTTATCGACTACGCCAACCAGCTGGGGGCCGATTACGTGGCCACGGGGCACTACGCCGACCTGAAGCGCGACGCGGACGGCCGGATGCACCTGATGCGGGCCCGCGACCAGCACAAGGACCAGACCTACTTCCTGAGCCAGCTCGACTACCAGCAGTTGGATCGGGTGATGTTCCCGCTGGCCAACTACACTAAGCCGGAGATTCGCCAGCTTGCCAAGGAGGCGGGATTAGCCACCGCCGACAAGAAGGATTCGGTCGGCATCTGCTTCATCGGTGAGGACGGCCACTTCCGCGAGTTCCTCAGCCAGTACATCCCCGCTCAGCCGGGCAAGATGGAGACAATTGACGGCAAGGTCGTCGGCCAGCACATGGGGCTGATGTACTACACAATCGGTCAGCGCCGGGGCCTCGGCCTGGGTGGCAACAAGGAGAGCAACGAGCCCTGGTTCGTCATCGGCAAGGATATCAAGAAGAACATCCTCTACGTTGGTCAGGGTTACCATAACGAACACCTCTATGCGACCCACCTAGAGGCCAGTGACATTCACTGGGTCGACGACGTGGTGAGCCGCTATGGTCATGACTTCCACTGCACGGCTAAGTTCCGCTATCGTCAAAAGGATGTCGGCGTGACTGTTCACCTGGCGGAGGACGGCCAGCAGGTTACGGTCGAATTTGACGACCCGGCCCGGGCAATCACGCCAGGTCAGGCGGTCGTCTTCTACGACGGTGAGGAGTGCCTGGGGAGCGCGATCATCGACCGGGCTTACAACCAGGATCGTCAGCTGCAATATGTTTAATTAAAAGGCAGATTGTAAAATTTAAGTTGAACATTTAAGTGGACAGAAAAACCCATCAAGGTCTTTAATGGTGTTACCGTACAATCCATTAGAAAGAAGGACCTTGATGAGCACCACTATTTTATCA
>NZ_JAOVYZ010000027.1:0-22369 GCF_026413145.1 Limosilactobacillus kribbianus
TTCGTCAATGGATATCTATCGTAAGGCCTTCTACCAAGAGATATCACAGCTCCATCAACCAATAATCAATTGGTCAGTATTATTTATTTGAGTCCAGTGGCTAACTTATTCTTGAAATTTAGGAACTTACTAAAATTCTCAATAATCCTAAATTACTAGTAAAGAAATTCGGCACAGTCCGTTCCAAACGAATAATGGATCGCCTGGACGAATTCGATGCCGCTAGAAACTTAGAACAAATCCCATCGACACCACCGCCCCGGTGTCATCGTTTGCAAGGAGAATTAGCTGGTAAATTCGCTGTTGATATTAGTGGCAATTATCGTATTGTCTTCGAAGGCTATGATAAAAATGATCAGCTTTCAGTAATCAAAAGTGCCATTGTCACTATCCAAATTATTGATATTGTGGACTATCATTGAAAGGAAGAGTGCCATGCTACACCGTGAAAATCGGATCCGCCAGTACCACCTCAGTTCTGCTGCCGACCTAATCAGCGAGGTAATGCAAAGTCACAACGTTACACAAGCCGATCTTGCCAAGCGACTGGGAATCAGCCAAAAGAACGTTTCTGATATTTTAAACCGTAAACGTTATCTTACAGAAACCACTGCCTTACGGATTGAGCATGTAATGGGGATTTCCAGTGAACTCTTACTAAAGCTTGACGCTAATTATAAGCTTCGGTTAGCCAAGGAGAATAATACCGTTGCTAAGCCAAGCTCTCCTTCATCAATCTTTTTAAAACGCTACTCTTGGGCGTAAATAACAAAAAAGCCGTGAGCAAAAACTCGCGGCTTTTTTGATCTAATTATTAAATTAGAAGCTTTCAAGATCAAGCGTAACGCTTGGGCCAAAAGTAGAGGCGATTGAAGCGTGCTTGATGTAAGTCCCACGAACTGAAGCAGGACGAGCCTTAACAACGATGTCTTCGATCGTCTTCAGGTTTTCAACCAGCTTGTCAGTGTCGAAGGAAACCTTACCGAATGGTACAGCAACGTTACCATCACGGTCAGTCCGGTAGGTAACTTGGCCGGCCTTGGCGTCAGAAACAGCCTTGGCAACGTCCATCGTAACCGTACCAGTCTTTGGGTTTGGCATTAAGCCCTTAGGTCCAAGGATCCGGCCCAGACGACCAACCTTTGGCATCATGTTTGGCGTTGCGATCGCAACATCAAAGTCGAGCCAGCCGTCTTGGATCTTTTCAACCAGGTCGTCGGAACCAACAAAGTCAGCACCGGCATCCTGAGCAGCCTTGGCATTTTCACCGTCAGCAAAGACGATTACGGTTTGGTCCTTACCAGTACCGTTTGGCAGAACAACTGCACCACGTAATTGCTGGTCAGCCTGCTTAGTGTCAACGTTTAAGTTAAATGCAACTTCGATTGATGAGTCAAAGTTAGCAAAGTCAATATCTTTTACTAATTGAACCGCGTCGTTAACAGCGTATTCTTTCTTGCTGTCAACCTTCTTAAGCGCGTCTTGGTATTTCTTACCACGAGTCTTAGCCATCTTGTGTTTTTCCTCCTTGCAAATGTGGTCTAACGGAGTTAATACCTCCCACGGAGACACACTACTTTAAATAGTGCATCCGGACTGCTTAGCAACTAGTCTTCAACAGTGAAGCCCATGCTGCGTGCAGTACCTTCGATCATGCGCATCGCTGCTTCAACGTCAGCGGCGTTTAGATCCTGCATCTTCGTTTCGGCGATTTCCTTAACTTGTGCCTTGGTTACAGAAGCAACCTTGTTCGTGTTAGGTTCACCGGAACCGTGTTCAACACCAGCGGCCTTCTTCAGTAAGACAGCAGCAGGCGGCGTCTTAGTAATGAAGTCGAATGAACGGTCCTCATAGACGGTAATTACAACTGGGATCAGCATACCCTTTTGGTCAGCGGTCCGGGCGTTGAATTCCTTCGTGAAGCCCATAATGTTAATACCTGCTTGTCCAAGTGCTGGACCTACTGGTGGAGCTGGTGTAGCGGCACCGGCAGGAATTTGCAACTTGACAACGTTAGCTACTTTCTTTGCCACGAGACAAAACCTCCTTAGTCCGTGTTGTGGTCATGATGAGGCAGTCAATTTTACCTCTCCCACAGTATGTCGAATAGCATACTATAAAAACATATCACATTTATTCAATAAATTCAAATCAAATGTAGTGACAACTAATCAATAATTCTAATTAAATGTAGTGACAATTAATCAATAATTCTAATTAAATGTAGTGACAATTAACCAACGCTCTTGAACGTAATGACAATTAGCCAACATTTTCAATCAAATTTATTGACGATTAACCAATATTTCGATCAAATGTAGTGACAATTAATCAATCATCACAATCAAGATTATGAATAATTAATCAATAATTTTGAAAAATTACTCAGCGTCAGTGTCAACCTGGTCAAAGCCCAGTTCAGCGGACGTTTCCCGGCCGAACATTTCAACATTGACCTTCAGCTTTTGCTTTTCGTGGTCAACCGCCGTTACCTTCCCGGTCAGGTCGGCAAATGGTCCGGCAATGACCTTGACCGTGTCGCCTTCCTTGACATCCAGGTCGCTGACGGTGATCGTGGCACCCATCCGCTTCATGATCCGCTCAACTTCTTCCGGCAGCAGCGGTGTTGGCTTGGAACCACCACCGTGTGAACCGAGGAAGCCGGTAACCCCTGGCGTGTTCCGGGCAATGTACCATGCCTGGTCGGTCATGATCATTTCAACTAAAACATAGCCTGGGAAAGTGTTTTCGACAACTTCCTTGGCCTGGCCATCCTTCATCTGCCGAACGGTTTCGTTGGCAACGACCACCCGGAAGATGTAGTCCTGCATCCCCATTGAATGGGCCCGGGATTCCAGGTTGCTCTTCACCCGGTTTTCGTAACCAGAGTAGGTGTGCAATACGTACCAACGTTTTTCATGTGATTCCACGATAAGTCCTCCTTAAAATTTAATCGTTCTTTTCAATTGTTTTTGCCAAAATAAAAAACCCCGCATTACACGAAGTTCACCACAGACAGTATAACAAAATTATGGGCGTTTGACTACTGACTTAGACAAACAGCTTCATGAACAGCTGAATCAGCCAGTCAAACAAGGCAAAGAACAGCACGAAGAACAGGGTTAAAGAAATAACGATCGTCGTGTCGCGCCGGTTCTCCCGCGCAGTTGGCCAAACAACCAACTTCATTTCATGACAAACACTCTTGGTAAATCGAATTAAGTGCATACTAGCCTCCACCTACTTGCTCTCGCGGTGAAGCGTATACTCCCCGCAATGTTTACAGAATTTCCGTAATTCTAGTCTTGATTCTCGTTGCGGGTTAGCGGTGATCGTGTAGTTGCGCGCACCGCATTTCGTACATTCCAAGGCAACTTTCTTTTGGGACATACACTCCGCCTCCATTCAATCAATAGGTTAGCACGAAAAGCACTTTTAAAGCAACAAAATGATTATGATCGCTAGTCAACGAACATAATCATTTCACATGCTACTTTGTGCATAGTTCTTTCATTAATTTTCGACGACACCGGGACAGGGCAGCTTGAATTTGCCGCTCCGTGTAGCCCAGTTGCTGGGCGATCTCCCGGCGATTTTGGCCCTGATGCTTCAGCATGACCACCTGGAGTTCAAAGGGTGAACAATTCTTGGCAAAATTTCTCAGGCAGGCCTGGCAGTAGGCCTCTTCGTCCGGATCCGTGCAGTTTAAGTCAGTCAGCAGCTCCGCTTTAACCATCCCCAGCGACGCCAATTGCTCCGGCGGAATCCGCTTGCCGGCCTGCCGTGACCGGCGCAAATCAAGGAGCCGGTTAATCAGACTTTGCTTGTAAAAACCGCCGAGTTGGCTGAGCGAACGGCCGTGGTAGGAACGCAGAACCCGTACGAGGACCAGCTCAGCCTCCTGGCGCCAGTCCTTTAATTCAAGTTCTGGTATATAGTATTGCTGCCAAAGGTGACGAATCATCGGCCGGTAACAGTCAAGCAGTTTCGTAAAACCTTGACTGTCACCGCTTTTGGCCCGATCGACCATCATTAGGTCAACTAGATAATCATATTGTGTGGTGCAGTGCAACATTAGCATTGCCCCCTCCCATTGTATTTTCGACCCGTCGTAATCTTAACTCCCCTGTCAGGTTCAGCCATCCCCCTGGCTCATTTGGTGCTAATTTCCCCCAAATTCATTGTGCACCCCGGAAACCCGCGCAAACTGTTCGTAAAATTTACGGTTCTGGTACTAATTTAACAAAGCGTCGCCAAATGATACATAGTGGTTCACGAACTTTTGGAACTGCTAATCGAACGGTAAGAAAACGTTTACCGCCTGGCCGGCCCCTTTTATTCAACAAATTAAAAGAAAATGTTCTTTTACTAAGTTTTACCAAAGTGCGATAAGTGAAAGCGATCCCATTATTGTGATGATAAAAGGCCAGCGAACTGGTCGCTGGCCGCTCAATTTTATTTCAATGGATGGCGTGAATTAAAGCCCTGGTAAATCAGGAGGCTGGCCGCCACGCTGGCATTTAGGCTCTGAACGTGGCCGATCATCGGGATTGTCAGCATTTCGTCACAGGTCTTCTTCAGAAGGGGTGAGATTCCCCGCCCTTCATTTCCAATCACTAGCGCCACGGCGCCGTGGGCATCCCAGGTCCGATAGTCCTTGCCCTTCATGTCGGTACCGAAGAGCCAAACACCGCGATCCTGTAATTCCTTGGCAGTCTGGACCAGGTTGGTAACCCGGGCCACCGGAACGTGTTCGAGCGCCCCAGTCGAGGTCTTCGCTACAACCGAAGTCAGACCAACCGCCCGGCGCCGCGGAATGATAATTCCGTGAACCCCGGCCGCATCCGCCGTCCGGATGATGGAACCGAGGTTGTGCGGATCTTCCAGCTCGTCAAGGATTAAGAAGAAAGGATCTTCCCCATGTTTTTCGGCATTGGCGAAGAGGTCATCAATCGTTGCGTATTGATAGGCCGCTACCGCTAACGCTACCCCCTGGTGGTTCTGGTGGTCAGTCATGTTATCGAGCTTGGTCTTCGGCACGTTTGAAATCACCAGGTGGCGTTCCTTGGCCAGCTTAACGATCTGGGCGATGGCGTCTGCCTTTAATCCGGACTGGATGAAAACCTTATTGATCTCCTGGTCCGACTTCAATGCCATCACGGCCGGGTGCCGGCCAATGATAAAATCAGTGTTTTCAGTCTTCATGCTTCGTCCGCCCCGCTTCCACTTGCTGAATGCACCACTCTGCCAGTTCTTGCAACCGGTCCTGCTGCCCCGACAGCTGCAGGTAGCCCATCAAGGCCTCAAAGCCCGTCGACATCCGGTAAGTCAAGACCGAGGTGTGCTTGGCGTGGGTATGACTGTTGGCGTTCCGGCCACGCTTGAAATAGTCCCACTCCGTCGCGCTTAGTAAATTGTCTTCCTTCATTAAGTCAATCAGAGCCGCCTGGGCCTTAGCCGAAACGTAGTGGGTTGCCAGATGCTGCAATTTGGTTGGCTTGCTGAGGCCCTGACTTAAGAGGTGCTGGCGAATAAATACTTCGTAGACCGCATCCCCCAGGTAGGCCAGGGCAATGCCGTTTAGCTGTTGATAGTCTGCTGTTTCCATTAAGTGCTGATTACTCCTTCTTGTAACGGGTTCCCTGGGGCGTGTCCTCCAGGATAATTCCCTGCTTTTTAAGATCGTCTCTGATCTGGTCGCTACGGGCAAAGTCGCGATTCTTGCGGGCCTGGTTACGTTCTTCGATCAGTTGCTTGATCTGCTCGTCGTCGATTTGGTTGTCACTAGCCGTCAGCTTGACCCCAAAGATGCTCAGTAGCGCTTGCAGTGTCTCCTTGTAGGCTGCCAGGGCATCCTGGTGAACGGTCTCCTGCTGGGCGTAGACGTTGGCCGCTTTGACCAGCTCGTAAACCACCGCGATCCCGTTTTGAACGTTGATATCGTCATCCATGGCCGCGATGAAGCGCTGCCTGAAGTCCGCCAACTGGGCCTTGACCTGGTCGTCACCACCGGTTAGGGCATCCTTTTGCCGATAGGTCAGGTTATCGTAGGCAGTCTGGATATGATCCAGGTTGTTTTGGGCGTCGATTAGGTTGGCCTTGCTGTACTGGATTGGCCGCCGGTACTGGGTGGTGGCCATGAAGAAGCGCAGTACCTGGGGGTCGACTTCCTTAATAATGTCGTGGACGGTGATGAAGTTGTGCAGGGACTTGCTCATCTTCTCGTTGTCCTTACCAATCGTCACAAAACCGTTGTGCATCCAGTAGCGTACGAACTGCTGCCCGGTCTCGGCCTCGCTTTGGGCAATTTCGTTTTCGTGGTGCGGGAACTCGAGGTCCTGGCCCCCGGCGTGAATGTCGAGCGTCTTGCCCAGGTACTTGGTCGACATCACGGAGCACTCGATGTGCCAACCGGGACGACCCTTGCCCCACGGTGAGTCCCAACTGATTTCACCCGGCTTGGCAGCCTTCCAGAGGGCAAAGTCCATCGGGTCTTCCTTCTTGTCAACCTCGTCGGCGCTGACGTGCTCGCTGGCCCCGACTTCCAGGTCGTCGATTGACTGGCCGGACAATTGGCCATAGTGCTTGAACTTGCGGGCCCGGTAATAAACGTCCCCATCTTTGGCGTAGGCATAGCCCTTTTCAACTAGATCGGCGATGAATTTGACAATGTCTTCAATATTTTCAGTGGCCCGCGGGTGAAGAGTCGCTGGCTCAATGTTGATCGCCTTCGTGTCTTCCATGAAAGCCTGGATGTACTTGTCGGCCAGCTGAGGAACCGTGATGCCCTGCTCGTGGGCGGCCTTGATCATCTTGTCATCGACGTCGGTGAAGTTGGAGACGTAATTGACCTTGTAACCCTTGAACTCTAGGTAGCGCCGCACCGTGTCAAAGGCAATCGCCGAGCGGGCATTACCGATGTGAATGTAGTTGTACACTGTCGGACCACAGACATACATGTTAACTACACCTGGATGCAGTGGCTTGAATTCTTCCTTTTTTCTCGTTAACGTGTTATAAATTGTCAGCATGTGATCCGCCCCTAACATTAAATTTACTCCTTTCATCTTACCACAAACCGCCGTTAACACCTATCAGATTAGGAAAATCGCCGACTGTAAACTTCTTTAAGACTTTGATCATAATTTCTTCATATTCTCTTGGTAGTATAAGAACCGTAGTAAAGAAGAACTTTACTACATCAATGAAACCTATTATTTTTCAATTACTCCTCCCAATAGTAACCGAAAAAATAATCATTACGAGATCTCCCCCAAGATTTTCGTAATACTCCCTATTACAAAAAAGGCGGCTTAATCCCAGGCCGTCTTTTTTGTTGTTTAGAGTGTAAAAGAATCAAAAGCGGGTTCCGTAACGTAGCATGCGTTGCGGAACCCGCTTTTTGAGTAAGTTTACTTTTGCTTCTTTTGATTATTCTTATTTGAATTTGAAGACTTGGCGGTGTCCTTATTGCTTTGCCCACCGATTCCCTTTTGCGAATGCAGTGGCCGGGCGAAGATCATCCGGCCTGCGTCGGTCTGCAGGGCCGAGGTGACCTCGACGTCAATCGGCTTGTTCATGAAGTAGCGGCCATCCTCGACCACCACCATGGTACCGTCGTCCAGGTAGGCCACCCCTTGCTGGCGCTCCGTTCCCTTTTTGACGACAACCACCCGCATCGTCTCGCCCGGAATGACCCGGGGACGCAGCGACTTGGCCAGGTTATTGATGTTTAAGACATCGACATTTTGGAACTGGATCACCTTGTTGAGATTGTAGTCATTGGTAACGATTGCCCCGTGAACCTTCTTGGCCAGGGCAATCAATTTGCTATCGACCTCGGGGATATCCTCGAAGTCGCCCTCGTACATCTCAATCGGCACGATCTTCTCGCTGCGCAGCTTATTTAAGATGTCCAGGCCGCGCCGACCCCGAACCCGCTTGATGCTTTCACCGGAATCAGCAATGTACTGCAGTTCGTAGAGCACGAAGTTCGGCACCAACAGCGTTCCTTCCAGGAAACCGGTCTTGACCAGGTCGTAAATCCGGCCGTCGATCAGGATATTGGTATCCAGAATTTTGTAATGGTGGTAGTTCGGGTCTTGTCGATCAAGAACCTCACCATCCCGTTCCTTTTGGTTGCGCCGTAAAATCAGCTTGCGCCAGTCGTCCAGCCGCGTGGTCCCGATCCGGAAGCCGAAGTAGCTGAAGATGATCATCAACAGAATCGGCAGGATGTTGTTGATAACCGGAATCCGGGTCCGCCACAGCGGAATTGAGATCAGGATTGCCAGGACCAGCCCGATGATTGTCAACAGTGCTCCCGATAATAGGTACAATGGATTTTTGCTGGTCAATGTAGTCTCAACCCGGTGAATTGCCTTTAAGGTCGGCGTCACCAGCGGAATCGCCAGCAGCCAGAAAACAAGTGCACCAAGAATAATATCAATAATTGCTAGTAATGATTCAGCAATGTGCCAGTTGAGAACATCCCAGATTAGTGGCATGTAGTAGAAGCCAATCGTGGCCCCTACGACGACGTAGATCAGCGTCAAAATTCGACGTGGTTTTTTGTCCATATCGTATCCCCTTCCTTTGAAATTTGATTTGGCCCTTGCTAGGCCAGCGCCAGGTGCAGTGCTTCCTTCAGCGTCGTCACCCCGATTACCTGAATGCCGGTCGGCACCTTCCAGCCCTTGAGGTTGTTCTTCGGCACGAAGATTCGCTCGAAGCCCAGCTTCTGAGCCTCGGCAACCCGTTGTTCGATCCGGTTGACCCGGCGGATTTCACCGGTCAGGCCGACTTCACCGACGAAGGCATCGCTTGGCCGGGTCCCCTTGTCGCGGTAGCTGGAGGCAATGCTGACGGCAATCGCCAAGTCGATCGCCGGTTCATCCAGCTTGACCCCACCCGCAGCCTTCAGGTAAGCGTCCTGGTTCTGCAGCATCAGGTTAGCTCGTTTCTCCAGGACCGCCATGATCAGCGAAACCCGGTTGCGGCTCAACCCGGTGGCAGTCCGCTGGGCGTTGCCGTAGACCGTCGGCGTAACCAGGGCCTGGATTTCGACCAGAATCGGCCGGGTTCCCTCTAATGAAACGACGACCGCCGAGCCGGTGGCATCCCGGAGCCGTTCCTCCAGGAAGATCTCCGAGGGATTCTTGACCTCGGTCAGCCCGTTGGTGTGCATCTCAAAGATCCCCAGCTCGTTGGTCGAGCCAAACCGGTTCTTGACCGAGCGCAGAATCCGGTAGGTGTGGTGAAGGTCCCCTTCAAAGTAGAGGACCGTGTCGACCATGTGCTCCAGAATCTTCGGCCCGGCCAGCGCCCCGCCCTTGGTGACGTGGCCGACGACGAAGATCGTGATGTTGTTGCTCTTGGCAATCTGCATCAGCTGGGCCGTGACCTCGCGGATCTGGGAGACGCTGCCGATCGCCGAGCTGACGTCGGTGGCCTGCATCGTCTGGACCGAATCGATCACCACGTATTCGGGCTTGAGGTCCCGGATCGTATCGCGAATGCTGTCCATGTTGGTCTCCGGGTAGACGTAGAAGTCGTCGCCGGAAACACCGAGCCGCTCCGCCCGCATCTTAATCTGGGTACCGGACTCTTCACCGGAAACGTAGAGCACCCGGTGATGCTCGTCGCTCAGCTGACCGGACACCTGGAGGAGCAGGGTCGATTTCCCGATCCCGGGGTCCCCACCGATCAGAATCAATGAGCCGGGCACGATTCCGCCGCCGAGAACCCGGTTGAGTTCGTTCAGCCGGGTCTTGACCCGCGGCGTCTGCTTGCTGTCGATCTCACTGATCTTTTGCGGCTTGGATACCAGGCCGGTCAGCGTGGTCGTCTTCGCCTTCGCGCTGCTGGCACTGGTGCTCTGCACCTGCTCCTCGACGAGGGTGTTCCACTGACCACAGTTGGGGCACCGGCCGAGGTAGCGCGGCGAGTTGTAGCCGCAGTTTTGGCAAACGTACTGTGTTCTCACCTTGGCCATTTCAGCACCCCCTACTTCTTGGTCGAACCAAAGCCACCGGTTCGCTTAGCCAGCGGCTGGTCCTCGTTGTCGGCCCGCAGGTAAGGAATAAAGATCCCCTGGCCGATCCGCTCGCCCTTCTTGACGTGGTAGTCACGCAGGCCGTAGTTGATCAGCTGGAAGAAAATCTCCCCCTCGTTGCCGGCGTTGTTGTAGTAATCGGCATCGACAATCCCGATCCCGT
Organism: Limosilactobacillus kribbianus; assembly: GCF_026413145.1. Taxonomy (GTDB): domain Bacteria; phylum Bacillota; class Bacilli; order Lactobacillales; family Lactobacillaceae; genus Limosilactobacillus; species Limosilactobacillus kribbianus. The sequence continues at coordinate 10,218 of NZ_JAOVYZ010000027.1, forward strand.
TTGGCAAAACCAGTCGCCGCTTCAGTGGGCCGCTGGACCGGTCCGCCAGCAAGAGAAATTCGTCCGGCTGCATGTAGGCCTTGATTCCCGTCGGCACCAAATATGGCTTCAGACTAGCATCGGCCGCCGTGAAGTCAGTATCGGTCAGCTTCTTTTGCTGGTGAATCGTCCACAGGGCCTTGATAAAATTACCCTTCCAAATTGATGGCAGGGTAAAGTCTTGTGCCGCTTCAAAGTCGTAGCCCGCGGCGTTTTCCGTCTGCCGTTTTGGCAGGTGAATTCCTTGATCGCGCTTGGTGGAAACCACTTCAAATCCGCGTTTCATCTAATCACTCCATTTAACAATAGTCAATATACTATCATAATATTATAAGATAGAATTATTGCGATTGGTATCTCTAAGCCTTGACTTTAAAGATTACTTTACGGAAAATTGAGGGTGAATGGAAGTGATCACGATGCAATATCAAATTGAGGATCACCGCATTGTTGCTAGTGACGGCCAGCAGTTCGTCGGCGAGATTTCTTTTCCCGCCGTTCAGGGCTATTCCGACCGGGTCGTCGCCGAACGGGTCTTTGTCCACCCTGATTTTCGTGGACAAGGGGTGGCAGTGTCACTCGTAAAACGCTTTATAGACTACGCCACCGACCAGGGCTGGACCGTCAAGTTGATGTGTCCATTCGTGACCCAGCAGTTCAAGCAGCATCCGGAGTATCAACATTTGCTATTACCAGAAGATCGGTTTTAATAAGGAGGAACTTTCAATGAACCAAGACGAATTAAAGGCACAGACGGGACAGGAATCCGTTAAGTACATCAAGTCCGGCATGATTGTCGGTCTCGGCACCGGCTCTACGGTCCGCTACATGGTCGACGAGCTCGGCAAGCAGGTCCAGGCCGGCAAGCTCACCGACATAATCGGGGTAACGACCTCCAGCCGGACCACTAAGCAAGCGGAGAGTCTGGGGATCACCATCAAGAACCTGGACGAGGTCGACCACATCGACCTGACCATCGATGGCGCTGATGAGATCAGCGACGACTTCCAGGGGATCAAGGGTGGCGGTGGCGCCCTGCTCTGGGAAAAGATCGTCGCCAACGCTTCCGATAAGGTCATGTGGATCGTCGACCAAAGCAAGATGGTCCACAAGCTGGGCAAGTTCCCACTGCCAGTCGAAGTAATCCCGTTCGGCAGCCAGCACGTCTTTAACCGCCTCGAAAAGAAGGGCTACAAGCCAAGCTGGCGGATGGACGGTGATCAGAAGTACCGGACCGATGAGAAGAACTACATCATCGACCTCCACCTCGGCCAGATCGACCACCCAGCAGAGCTGGCGGACGAACTGATCCACATGGTCGGTGTTGTTGAGACGGGCCTGTTCTTGAACCGGGTCAACGACGTAATCGTCGGCACCGACGAGGGTCCCAAGGTCCTGCACGCCCGTTAAAATAAAAAACTAGACGGCCACTCCTTGAACAAACGGGAGCGGCCGTTTTCATATTTCTTCCCCCACCGTCACAATTCGCCTATAATATAGGGTAAGAATATTAAGGAGGCTTTTTAATGACTTTTAAAATCACCAAGGACGATCTTGAGCGTTTTCGTACCGACTATGAGGGCCGGCGCGACAGCCAAGTAATCGAAAACGCCGTTACCAAGAACGGGGTTCGCAACGCCAGCTTCAACTGGCACTCGATTGCCAACAACGATCCCCACTTCTCAATTGACCTGAAGACCGGGAACGTCGCCGACCAGAAGCAATCCGGCCGCTGCTGGCTGTTTGCCGCATTGAACACGATGCGTCACGACATGCAGAGCAAGTTTAACCTGCCGGATGACTTTGAACTGTCCCAGTCCTACCAATTCTTCTGGGACAAGTTCGAGAAGGCCAACTACTTCTACGAAAACGTCATTAAGACCGCCAAGAAGCCGACCGACAGCCGGAAGGTGGCCTGGCTGATGGAATCACCACAAAACGACGGTGGCCAATGGGACATGCTGTGTGCTTTGATCGAAAAGTACGGGGTGGTGCCGAAGTCCGCCATGCCGGAATCCTTTAACGCCACCAACTCCCGGGGTATCGACGAGGTCTTGAACAACAAGCTCCGTCACGACGCTGTCATCCTGCGCAAGATGGTCAACGAAGACCACGCTAGCGAAAAGCGCCTGGACGCTAAGCGCAGCGAATTGCTGAACGAGGTCTACCGGATGTTGGCCTACGCCTTTGGTGAACCGGTCACGACCTTCGACTTCGAATACCGGACGAAGAAGGATCACGAATACCACCGCGACAGCAACTTGACGCCACAGAGGTTTTTCAAGAAGTATGTTGGCTGGAACCTGGACGACTATGTTTCGATCATCCAGGCCCCAACCGCCGACAAGAAGTACCACAAGACCTACACGATCGACATGCTGGGCAACGTCGTCGGTGGCCGGCAGATCAAGCACCTCAACCTGCCGATGGACGAATTCAAGCAGCTGGCGATTGAACAGTTGAAGAACGGCGAGAGCGTTTGGTTTGGTTCCGACGTCGTTAAGTACTCCGAGACCAAGCTGGGGATCATGGCACTGAACACCTACGACTACAGCGCCCTCTTCGACGTGGATCTCGACATAACCAAGGCCGAGGCCCTCGACTACGGCCAGAGCATGATGGATCACGCAATGGTCATCACCGGGGTCGACCTGGTCGATGACAAGCCTACCAAGTGGAAAGTCGAAAACTCCTGGGGTGACAAGGTTGGTCACAAGGGCTACTTCGTGATGTCCGACGCCTGGATGGACAAGTACGTCTATCAGCTCGTCGTCAACAAGAAGTACCTGACTGACAAGCAAAAGAAGGCCCAGGAACAGGAACCAATCGTCCTGAAGCCGTGGGACCCGATGGGAACGTTAGCATAACTAGGAAAAAATGAGTGGAAAGCGCGCCACGATTTTTCCACATTATCACAAAAAGATGGCTGGAATTTTTCCAACCATCTTTTTACTATCTAACGGTTAACCCACCATCGGCCGTCACGACCGCACCGTTAATGAATTTTGAATTGTCGGAAGCCAGGAAGAGCGCCAGCTGAGCGATGTCATCCGGGTCACCGATCGGCAGGTTTTCGCCAAAGGACATGGCAACCTTGACGCCATCTGGGTCGACGTCCTTGATGGTGTCCGTGATGTTGGTGGCCACTCCACCCGGTGCAATGGCGTTTGCTCGAATCTTGCCATTGTAGCCGTAGACGGCAGCAACATGCTTGGTCAAACCGATCAGGCCGTGCTTGGCAACCGTGTACGCGCAGCCGCCACGGCCACCAAACAGGCCACCGATTGAAGCGACGTTGACGATCACACCGCCTTGGTCCTGACCCTGCATCATCTGCACCGCTTCACGCGTGGTATAGAACGGTCCGTTTAAATCAACGTCCATGATCTTCTGCCAGGTCGCATCATCGAGGTTAGCAACCGTCTTGAAGCTATCCATGATTCCGGCGTTATTAACCAGGATGTCCAGGTGGCCCAATTCTTTGGCCTTATCAAACATCTTGCTGACGTCGTTTTCGTCGGCAACGTTGGCAACGACGGGGATAATCTTATCAGTGGCAAGTTCACTCAGCCGCTCCTCATTAATGTCGGAAGCGATCACCGTTGCCCCCTTACTTGCAAAGAGCTGGCTAATCGCTTTGCCCATTCCCGAGCCGGCACCAGTAACGATTGCAACTTTATTTTCTAGCAAATCCATCACGATTCCTTCTGTATGTTAAAATTAGGTCCAACAGAAGCGTTTTCACCTACGTTTTTAGGATAAGGGTGAGGATAATCCACAGGTCAAGGGGAAATTATGATGTACATACAAAACGGCTCAAGGAGCTCTTCCACATCGGGCGGGACAGCATCAGATATTACGAAAAGGATGGTATCCTCAATCCAAAAATTGACCAGCACAATGGTTATCATTATTACAACGATCTTGATATTGATATTCTTTCACGAATTATCAAACTTCGTGGACTAGATTTTAGCCTGAGTGAAATCAAACACCTGCATAATGTTGACAGGACTGATGATTATCTAAAAGCACTAATTCAAAAAAAGGCTGATCTACAGCGCAGAATCAGCCATTATCAGAAAATCGTTCAATATCTCAAACAAAATGAACAGAATATTCAACACTATTTGAACCACGACTTCTTTTTAAGCTCTGATGACTTTATGGTGGAGTTTGCTTACCACAACTACCATGAATTTTTCGAAAGCCATCATAAAATTAAATATGATAACTACCGTGATCTCAATAACCGTTCACTTTGTGCCACATCAGAATTCATTATTTTTCTCAAACCCAACGACGACTACGGCCATTACTTCATCGACAAGGCCGGCACCGCCTTTACGGCCAGCACCATCCCCCTGTTAAAAAACCTGCCAGCCAAGTTTTCCCACTATCAGTACCCGCACGTCTTCCGTTCATTTTTGCAGCAACCAATCACAATGCACAGAACCATTAACCTGCAAAAGTCCCTGCACGCAATCTATGACCGTGGCTTTCGAATCACTGCTCCACCATACCTGCGCCAAGTTGCGGTCCTAGAAAAGAAGCAGCGAATTCTCCAATTAAATGTTCCAGTCCAAAAAGCCTAGAAGCATCAAATGCCACCCGATAAATCTGCAAATTTATCGGGTGGCATTTTCAATTTATTTCAATTTTTGATCCAGGAAGTCCCGCGCAATGTCGTAAATGCGCTGACTCCAGAAGTCGCGTTCGTGGTTGGCGCCCTTAACCCGGTAGGCCGTGACCTCGTAGCCGTCCTGATCGAGCTGGTTGTACATGTCGACCATTTGGTGGTAAGGAACCACGGTATCGGCATCCCCGTGCAGCAGCAAGAACGGCGGGTAATCCTGCCCCGGCTCCTCGACGGCCAGTGGGCTCATCGCCTGGGCAACGTCCGCCCACTTAGACGGGTCGGGCCCAAAGAGGCAGAACTGGAGCAGTTTGTTGCCCGGAACCTTCTTGGAATACTCAAAGGTGTCGGCCACGTCCATCGGTGCGAAACAAGAGATGACCGCGTCAACCCGGTCGGATTCGTGGGCGTAGAGCCGGGCCTTGTAGCGCTCGTCATCCCCAGTCAGGCCGACCAACATCGCCGCATTGGCACCCGAGGAAGTCCCCCAGATGCCGACGCGGTGCGGGTCAATCGCATACTTGCGGGCATGGCACCGCAGGTAGCGGATCGCCGTCTTGACATCCTCCAAGAAGGCCGGAAAGGCGTAACCGTCGACGGCGCTGCGGTGCTGAACGGTCGCCACCACGTAGCCGTGCTTGACGAACTGCACCAGCTGCGGAATTTCCTCACCCAGCTTGCCGGTGCGCCAGGAACTCCCCTGGACGAAGACAAGCAGTGGGCGCGGCGCCGGATGGTACTGTTGGGGGTAACGTTGGGTCCACGGGGTCATGATGGCCATCTTGAGGGGTCGGCCATCAACCGCCGCGTAGGTCACGTTATCGAGCAGGCGGACCTGCCCATCTAAAGTGGGGTTGTTTTGCAGCTCATGAATCATTTAATCTTCACCATCCATTGTAATGAAAGTCTTCTTGACGATGTGCAAGTGATCGTCGAATCGGTACCAGATCGGCTTGCCGTTTGGCACCTCGACCTTGTCAATGTCCTCATCCGGAATCTGGTCGAGGTACTTGATCAGGGCTCGCAGCGAGCTGCCGTGGGCCACCACCAGCTGGTTCTTCCCGTCCAAGAGGCGCGGTGCAATCTGATCCTGCCAGTACGGCAAGAGCCGCTGCTGGGTCATCGCCAGGCTCTCACTCAACGGCATCTTCACCCCGAGACGGTCGTAGCGCCGGTCGTGCTGGCGTTCCGTCAGCTGTGGCGGCAGGTCGGTATAGCCCCGCCGCCAGCGATGCAGCTGGTCTGCACCGACCTCTTCTTTGACCTTGGCCTTGTTGCGGCCGCTCAGTGCACCGTAGTGGCGTTCATTGAGCCGCCAGGTCTTATGAACCGGAATGTACAGCTGGTCAATCGCCTCCAGGATGATGTTCGTCGTCTTGATCGCCCGCCCCATGTAGGAAGTGTGGGCGTCGGCGAACTGAATCCCGAGCTGGGCCAGCTCCCGGCCGACCGCCTGCCCCTGAGCAATACCTTCCGGCGTCAGCGGCACATCGGTCCAGCCCGTAAAGATGTTGTCCCGGTTGGCCTGACTCTGACCATGTCGAACAATCACTAAATCTACCATAGTAACTCTCACTCCTTTGCCACCACTTATGATAGCGCAATTGTGCAGTCTTTAACAGTCGGACCTACAACATCGTCTTGATTAGAACCATCAGGATTGGAATGACGATTACACTGAGGACCGTCGTTTCGGTGACCATGATCGCGGCGTAGTCCGAATCGGCATGGTAGAGCTTGGAAACAACTGGGGCGTTGGTCATGACCGGCATGGCCGCCTGCAGGATAAAGACCTGCTTCATCAGAACCAGCATGGAACTCGGAATTACCAAAATAGCCATCAGGACCGGCGCAAAGAGAAAGCGGCCGAGGAGAATTCCCCAGGCATCCCGGGTCAGCCGCACCCGACTGAGACCGGCGTTGGAGATTGCAATCCCGATGAAGATCATCGACAGCGGAATCGTCAGCCCACCAATGTAAGAAAGATCACTCATCACAAACTTCGGTAGGTGAACGTGAAGAATTACCAGGATAACCCCCAGGATGAATCCCAAAAGCGGCGGCGAGAAGATTTTCTTCAGGGCCGTCTTGACGTCGATCTTGGCCTCGTGCATCCCGTCACGCTGAATCAGCCACACGCCCAGTGTCCAGAAGAAGGTCGTGTTGGCCATGTAGTAGACCAGAACGTAGGGAATCGAGCGGTTGCCAAAGAGGGCCAGGTTGATCGGCAGGCCGATGAAGACCGTGTTGGAATTGAAGAACATCGAAGAAAACAATCCGATGTGCGACCGCTTGATCCCGAGCACCCGGGCCACGGCAAAGGAAAGGGCGAAGAGGATCAACATCGACAGGACCGGGTAGCGTAGATCCGGCAATAAGGTTTTTAATTGCCCAGCCGAAAAGTCATGCATGATCGTCGTCACCATGTAGCACGGCAAGGCGACCTGGGTGACGATCCGGGAGATGACCTTCGAAGACCCTGGATTAAACCAACCCCGTTCGTTGAGCACGAAGCCGACGACCACCATGATCAGGATAATCAGGACCCCGGAAATCGCGGACAGGAATATTGATAGCATTTCATCATCTACTTTCTCTCAAGCTATCCTTTTATTGTACAACGTTAACCAAATTTTAAGAATTCTAATCGGCCAGATTCTCAATTAAAATCCCGTCACTGCAAGAAGTGGACTATAATTAGGAAGATTGACTAATTATCTTAAGTACGGAGATAAGCATGAAAAGCAAATTGTATCACCTAATCAATTGGTCATTGCCTTACCTTGCAATCTGCGTAATGGCCTACATTATTATGTACCCCCAGATCATCTCCCACGGGGTGATCCTCGGGACCGACTCAATCTTTCACTTCAACCGCTTCTACGATGCTGCCAAGCAGATCCAGCACCTGGACTTCAGCTATTTCCAGAGCAACTACTGCTTCCAGCAGAGCGGGCGGGTGATCAACGCCGTCTATGGTCCCCTCTTTGCCTACCTCAACGGGGCCCTGCTTGGTTTCCTCGGCACTTGGTACCGCTATGAGGTCATCAGCGATTTCGTCGTCTATATTGTCGGCGGGATCGGCATGTACCTGCTGGCAACCAAGGCGCACAGCTCACGGCGCTTTGCCCTGTTGGTCAGCCTGATCTTCATGAACATCGGTTGGCTGCCCCGCTGGCAGCTCGCCCAGAACATGAACGCCTGGGGAGCAATGCTGGCGCCCTACATGCTGATGTGCGCGGTCACAATGCTCCAGGACCGCGCGCGGCCGGTTCACTGGCTGCCGCTGATGATCGTGATGACGACCGTGATCCAGATCCACCTCTTGAGCTCGATCTTCTTCGTGGTCACCCTGATCCCCTTTTTCATCATCGGCCTGGTCAAGACGACCAACCGCTGGGGGATGCTCAAGGAGACCGCGCTGGCCGTGATCGGCACCGTCATCCTGACCGCTAACGTCTGGGGAGCGCTGTTGATGCTCAATCTCCACAACCACATCGCCACCCCGGCCGACTTCGATATGCTGTTTAACTCGCTGAAGCCCTCGCAGTTCAACAGTACGCGTAACTACCTCATCTACTTCTGCTGGCTGCTTTTCCTGGTCCAGCTACTCTATGTCTGCCGACACTGGCGACGCTCGCTGGTCAACACCACCGCGACCATTTTTGGCTTTGTTATCCTGATGGTTTCCTCAATCTGGACGCCCTGGGATCAAATTGCCAAGACCATTCCGGCCCTGTCACACACCCTTCAGTTTCCCAGCCGGCTGACCGTCATCGCCTACCCCCTGCTCCTCTTGGGGGTGGCGATTTCCGCAACCGACTTCGTTCGAGGGGAGCGGGCATCGCGGCTCCAGTTGCGGCGCAAGATCATGGTCGGCATCCTGCTCTTCATGGTCGCCCAGGTCCTCGTGCCCAACACCAGTGACGTCTTTCGGCGGACGGCGCGTTACAAGTCGCCGGCCGTCCTGAACTCCTCCAGCGCGATTGCCTGGGTCACTGAGAACCGCTTCGGCCTGCGCCGGTCGGTTCACGATCTTTATCCCGGCCAATTGCTGACAATGGTGGAAAAACGCAGCCCGGACTACTTGCCGGTTCCGAAAAAGTACCTCAACAACCGGAAGTACATTCGCTCCTTTGCCTACCAGGACCAGATCATCAACCACGCCGGTGAATACAAGCACACGGTCCTTCCCCACGGCGGCCTAAAGCTGACCTGGAACGCCGGTACGGCTGGCCGGGTTCGGCTGCCGATCATTACCTATCACGAATCGCAGCTCACCCTCAACGGCAAGCGACTGCATAACTACAAACGCTCTAGAATCGGGGCTCCTTACGTTTATCAACGCCAGGGGCAGAATACCGTCACCCTCTACTTTAAGGTGGCGGGCTGGTTTAAGGTTCTCCTAGCGGTCTCGCTAGTTGGCATCAGCATCCTGCTGCTCTACGGAATCGGTGTCCTGATCCGCTCGCTACCCGACCTCTGGCGCCGCATTACCACATAAGAAAAAACGCTGAACCGATCGAAGGTGCTCATTGAAAGCATCCGATCGGTTCAGCGTTTTCGTTTAGTTTTTATTTGGGATACTGATCAAGCTTAGTCCTGCTTTTTCTTCTTAGAACCAAGTAAACCAAACATGGTCAGCAAGGAGGCAAAGCCTAAGCCAGCCAGGGCCGTGGAATCAGCGTTCCCGGTTTGTGGCAGGCGTTGGCTAGCAGCGCGTCCGGCTGACGTAGTGTCAGTGGTCGTAGCTGCGTTCGTGCGCCGTGCGGAGTCCGTTGACAGCGTTGCGCCGTGGATATTCTTGCCCGTTGGCGTAACAACATCGGAGCCCGTCGTTTGCGTCGTCCGATCACCAGTTGACTGATCCTTGCCAGTCGGCGTTGTGGAAGGCGTCGTAGTGGTTGTGTCAGTCGTGTTGGTAGTATCAGTCGTGTCATCGGTTGGCTTAGTGTCGGCGTTCTTGTAGTGCGTATCGAAGTCTGGATCAGCGGTAGCCGTGTAGGTAACAGTCTGTTCAATGTCACCACTCGTTGGCGTGATGGTCTGACTAGCGATCGCTTGCTTGTCAGCAGTGTAGCCGTCCAGGGATGGGCTGGTAACCGCTGCGAAGCTCTGGGAGTCCTGACTCCAAGCACCCCAAGTCTTTTCGTTCGTCACAGCATCCTGTTCACCCGTCCGCGAGAAGGTAACCGTCTGGGTATTGTCCGCTGCGGCTTGGCTGCCGTCAGTGAAGACGTAGTGGATCGTTTCCGTAACCGTCTTACTGTCGTTGACTGGCGTTACCGCGTGCTCCAAGTGAACGGTGAAGTTATTCTTGGCGTTATCTGAGGCAAACTTAGCACCACTTTGGAAGTCGCTAGAAACGAGCTTGTAGCCTTGACCTTCGTAGTCGCTGATTTGCGTTGCTGGGTCAGTACCGAAGCTGATGGCCTGGTTGAATTTACCATCAGCCGTATCAGTCTTCAGCGTTTCACCAGTCGTGTCATCAACGTACGTGATCGTAGCCGTTTGGGCATTAGCGTCGTAGTTAACAGTCTTGGTCAAGTCTTCGTCGCCGAAGTTAACCGTTGCGCCTTGAACGTTGGTTTGATCGGCAGTGTAGCCGTCCAGAACTGGGCTAGTTACATCCGTGAAGCTCTGACTTGCGCTTGGCGTCCAAGTCGTCTTGCCCGTAACTTCATCAGTCGTACCATTTTCCGTGAAAGTCAGCGTTTGAACGTTGTCTTCAGCGGCCTTGGTTCCGTCAGTGTAAACGTAGTGAATTGTCTGACTGACAGTATCTTCACGACTAGTGGCCTTCGTTGCGTGTGTCAGGTGAACAGTGAAGTTGTTGTTGCTGTTGTCTGAGGCAAACTTAGCACCACTCTCAAAGTCGTTAGAAACGAGCTTGTAGCCTTGGCTTTCGTAGTTACTGATTTGCGTTGCTGGGTCGGTACTGAAGCTGATAGCCTGGTTGAACTTACCATCAGCCATGTCGGTCTTCAGCGTCTTGCCCGTCGTATCATCAACGTATGTGATCGTAGCTGTTTGGGCGTTAGCACTGTAGGTAACGGTCTGGGTCAAGTCTTCGTCGCCGAAGTTAACCGCTGTGCCCTGAACGTTAGTTTGATCAGCGGTGTAGCCATCCAAGACTGGGCTAGCTACGTCCGTAAAGCTCTGGGCTGCGCTTGGTGTCCAAGTCGTCTTGCCAGTGACTTCATCCGTCGTCCCGTTTTCGGTAAAGGTTAACGTCTGAACGTTGTCATCCGCAGCCTTGGTTCCGTCAGTGTAGATATAGTGGATTGTCTGGTTAACAGTATCTTCACGCGTTGTAGTCTTAGTGTTGTGCGTCAAGTGAACGGTGAAGTTGTTCTTGGCGTTGTCTGAGGCAAACTTGTCACCACTCTCGAAGTCGTTAGAAACGAGCTTGTAGCCTTGGCCTTCATAAGTGTTGATCTGAGCTACTGGGTCAGTGCCGAAGCTGATGGCCTGGTTGAACTTACCGTCAGCCGTATCAGTCTTCAGCGTCTTACCCGTCGTATCATCAACGTACGTGATCGTAGCTGTTTGGGCGTTAGCACTGTAGGTAACGGTCTTCGTCAGATCGTCATCGCCGAAGTTAACCACTGCGCCTTGAACGTTAGTCTGATCGGCGGTGTAGCCGTTCAGAACTGGACTAGTAACGTCCGTGAAGCTCTGGCTTGCGCTTGGCGTCCAAACTGTCTTGCCAGTGACTTCATCCGTCGTACCATTTTCAGTAAAGGTTAACGTCTGAACGTTGTCATCCGCAGCCTTCGTACCGTCAGTGTAGACGTAGTGAATCGTCTGACTGACAGTATCTTCACGACTAGCGGTCTTCGTTGCGTGCGTCAGGTGAACCGTGAAGTTGTTCTTGGCGTTGTCTGAGGCAAACTTAGCGCCACTTTCAAAGTCGTTAGAAACGAGCTTGTAGCCTTGACCTTCGTAGCTGGCGATTTGCGTTGCTGGGTCAGTACCGAAGCTGATCGCTTGGTTGAACTTACCATCAGCCGTGTCATTCTTCAGTGTCTTGCCAGTCGTGTCGTCAACGTACGTGATCGTAGCCGTTTGGGCGTTAGCACTGTAGGTAACGGTCTTGGTCAGATCGTCATCGCCGAAGTTAACCGCTGCGCCTTGAACATCAGTAGTATCAGCGGTATAGCCATCCAATACTGGACTGGTTACGTCCGTGAAACTCTGGCTTGCGCTTGGCGTCCAAGTCGTGTCACCAGTAACTTCATCCGTCGTCCCGTTTTCGGTAAAGGTTAACGTCTGAACGTTGTCTTCAGCAGCCTTGGTTCCGTCAGTGTAGACGTAGTGAATAGTCTGACTGACAGTATCTTCACGACTAGTGGCCTTCGTTGCGTGCGTCAGGTGAACAGTGAAGTTGTTCTTAGCGTTATCTGAAGCAAACTTAGCACCATTCTCGAAGTCGCTAGAAACCAGCTTGTAGCCTTGGCCTTCATAAGTGTTGATC
>NZ_JAOVYZ010000027.1:22469-25653 GCF_026413145.1 Limosilactobacillus kribbianus
TGGATATTATCCTTAGGTGCCTTGGAACCATCGGCCATGACATAGTGAACCGTCTGTTTAACATCATCTTCACGACTAGCAGCCTTCGTTGCGTGCGTCAGGTGAACAGTGAAGTTGTTCTTACTGTTATCTGAGGCAAACTTAGCACCACTTTCAAAGTCGTTAGAAACGAGCTTGTAACCTTGGCCTTCGTAAGTATTGATTTGAGTGGTTGGGTCGACGTTAAAACTGATTGCGGTGTTGTACTTGCCAGCAGCCGTATCCGTCTTCAGCGTCTCACCAGTCATGTCATCAACGTACGTGATCGTGGCATTTTGCTCGTTAGCGGTGTAGGTAACCGTCTTCGTCAGATCGTCATCGCCGAAGTTAACTGCCGTGCCTTGAATGTTAGTCTGATCGGCGGTGTAACCATCCAGTACTGGGCTAGTTACATCCGTGAAGCTTTGAGCTTCACTTGATGTCCAAGTTGTCTCACCAGTTACTAGATCCGTCACACCATTTTCCGTAAAGTGCAATGTCTGGATATTATCCTTAGGTGCCTTGGAACCATCGGCCATGACATAGTGAACCGTCTGTTTAACATCATCTTCACGACTAGCAGCCTTCGTTGCGTGTGTCAGGTGAACAGTGAAGTTGTTCTTACTGTTATCTAAGGCAAACTTAGCACCACTTTCAAAGTCGTTAGAAACGAGCTTGTAGCCTTGGCCTTTGTAAGTATTGATTTGAGTGGTTGGGTCGACGTTAAAACTGATTGCGGTGTTGTACTTGCCAGCAGCCGTATCCGTCTTCAGCGTCTCACCAGTCATGTCATCAACGTACGTGATCGTGGCATTTTGCTCGTTAGCGGTGTAGGTAACCGTCTTAACAACATTTTGATCACCGACGTTAACACTAGCGCCCTTCACACTCGTTTGGTCAGACGTGTATCCGGTAATCGTTGGACTAGTGACATCCTTAAAGGTCTGAGCTGTCGTTGGTGTCCAAGTTGTCTTGCCTGTTACCAGATCAGTCGTACCAGTCTGAGTGAACTTGACGGTTTGAACATTGTCATCGCCCGCCTTGGTGCCATCAGCGTAGACGTAATGGATTATCTGCTTGATCGTAGAGTCCTGCGTTACCTGCTTAGTGCCATGGTTCAAGTGAACAACAAAAGTCTGAGTAGTGTCATCGTCAGTGTCATAATTACCAAACTTAACGGCGGCAAAACTATCCCCAGCTAATTTATCTCCATTCTCCTTAGTAACACCTGCAAACTTGTACTGCTTTTCAAGCTGCTTTTCTTTATCATCAGAGAATTTAATTTCCTTAGTAGGAGCATCGGCCTTTTCTTGTACGAGGTCATGACCTTGGTCATCCTGAATGAATTGTTCTTCATCATCATCGTAGAACTTCAGCTGTGCTTTTTGACCATTGTTAATTTCTTTGTAGACGTATGTAACGGTCCCGTTATCACCCGTCTTAGTCAAATTACCTTCCGGATCTAATGAACCGTTACCTAATCCTACAAAGCTGTAGTAAGTGTTAGTGTCTGGAACATTAATTACATCAGGGTGGCTTGTCTTGTAGTAAGTCTTTTGACCATCATTTGTGTATGTAGCGTTTCGATCCTTGACAAAGGCAGAAATGTCCTCTCCCTTGTCAGTAATATACTTAACATTTACAGAAGCAGTCTTAACGTAGGTGAAGCTCTTAAACTTAAACATCTGTAAGTTATAGCAATCACCCGTCGAGGCCGTTACAGCAAACGAAAGTGGATCAGTATCAGTTAGCGTACGGTGCCAGACCAGTGTCTTTGGCTTAGTCGGATTTCCATACCAGTTATATATTGGAACTACTAGCTTTACTGTTAATTGCTGACTGGCGGCATCATAGTGAATGCTGAAGTCATGCCAATCATTGTCCATTACTCCAGGATTGCTTCGATCATAATAGATTGCTTGAGCCGAATCAGTTTCTTCATCCACGTCATAAGATGTCCATTTCTTAGATGAGCCGTCATAGTATGGCGTCGCGTCACTAGTGGTTACAAATGCTCCATAAGGACGATCAAGTGTATCTGACCGTCCATGATCACTGCCGTTATAGTATGTGTCCAACTTAAAACCAACGGCATCTTTTAAATCACCAATACCAATCCGGCGACCATCAGCCCCCGCTTTGTCAGTATTATCCTTATGGAAGGCAAAACCAATCCCGTCGGCACCAAGGCTACCATTATAGTGTTGGTACTCACCAAGGTAAACCTGACCTTCCAGATCAAAATCGTGTTCTAAGCTAATCTGGCTGTTTAAAGTAAAGTTACCACTTTGGTGCGTCTTATTAGGCGTTAGGATAACTGTGCCGTCCCAGTTGGGATCATTCTTACTAGTCTTCACATAATAGTTGCCATCCTGTGTTGCCTGGTAAGCATCACCGTTAAGCTTGAAAGCATCGCTAAAGGATTCTTCGCCCTGAGTGGCATTCGGATTTACCTTTACAGTGACATAGGTTTCGTTTGGCGCTAATGAATTATCCGTTTTTGATTGAACATTTGAACTACTGCTAGTTGTGTTGGCATTCGCACTAGTAGTATTACCATTACTAGTAGCCGTAACGTTAGTCGTTGGCACCGAAGTCGTAGTGTCGGCCATGACGCTCTGGCTACTCCCCATGTAGAACCCAGCAGCGATGGCAACTGAAACTACCCCAATGCTGAACTTCCGCAGTGAGAAGCGTTGGTACCTTTGATTGTTCTTGCTTTCCTTCAAAAATCGGTTATTCTTTCCAACCATGACAATTTTTCTCCCATAAATATTTGCTCGTTGTGACTAAAGTATTTATCCAATCAACAATCTCTGTCTCCACACAAAAAAGGCGCAAATAGAACCCAGTCCGTTCCTCATCAAAAACTGAATTTTCAATGAGCAAAACGAAGCAAATTTCGTTTACCCCTTTTTGATGTTTTTAAATGCTTTTTTAGTATAAAAAAGCTGAAAATGACTTTCAAGGAGATTCCCCGTATTAATATTTTGATAAAAGTCGTCCAGAAAAAAATACTTAAATGAGAGATAAATTTTTTCAGTCCCGGTTTGTAAAATTAAGTTAGAAACATAAAAAAGCCATCTGTGATAGACTTTTGAATAACCACAAACAAAAGCAAAGGATATCACAAATGACCTATCATCATCTTACCACACGCGAACTG
>NZ_JAOVYZ010000028.1 GCF_026413145.1 Limosilactobacillus kribbianus
ATTTAATTTTAAAAAGCAACGCTGTTTAAAGCAAAGAGTGAGCCTTCATTCACACAAATTGTGTAAATAAAGGCTCACTCTTTTGGTATCCCAAATGTCAATAGCTTAACTTAATGACATTGGCATTGGAACCCGCGCCACCATCGCCATGTCCTCGACAACGTGCCAAAGCTCAGGGGCCTCACTGGCCGAATGGATCTCACGGGCATTATTGTTCATGTTCATCACCACATCCGTCGACTGGCCAATCATGACCACCATGTAGATGACGGCAATTATCCCAGCAATGATGATCCCCGATACTGCGGAGCGGGCGAAGAGGTAGCCGATTGCCGCTCCGATCAGTGCTACTAGCAGGAAGAAGCCAAACATCACCAGAATCGTTTTACGCTTATTACGGGCAATCTGTTGGTATAGCATCCGCGATCACACTCTAATCATCAAACGAAACGTTAGGAACATTCTGGGCTTCAGCTGGCACCTGCAGGTATTCCATCGCTGTGAAGTGGTGGATCTTAGCAATAATATTGCTTGGGAAGCTCTGAATCTTGGCATCCAGTGCTGCTACCGTGGAGTTATACAGCTGACGGGAGTAGGCAATCTTGTTTTCCGTGTTGCTTAACTCCTCCATCAGTTGTTGGTACTCGGTGCTAGCCTTCAGGTCTGGGTAGTTTTCAGAAACCGCAAAAAGGCTCTTCAGTGTCCCGGACAGTTCATTAGAGACTTCCATCTTCTTGGCCCGGTCATCATCGGGAACACCAGCCAGCTCTGTCCGCAACTGGGTCACCTTTTCCAGGGTAGAAGCCTCATACTTGCTGTAACCCTTGACGGTGGATACCAGGTTGGGAATCAGGTCGTTTCGCCGTTGCAGCTGAACATCGATCTGGCTCCATGACTCCTGAGCATGAACCCGGAGTTGGACCAAACTGTTATAGAGCGCAATATAGATCCCGACAATAATCGCGATAACCACAATCACGATAATTAATGTCATTTTTCTCTCTCCTTCGGCAATTTGCTACTATTTTACCAATTTTCTTTGGACTAACATATGATCTAAAAATAAGCGATCATCATCAAGGTGCCCCATTATAGATTGCAATTTACTGATTCTCGCCCAGTAGCCGTTTACAGTTGAATTATTACTATTCATCATTAAATCTTCACAGAAAAAGGTTGCTTGATTCCTTACAACTTCTTTTTCAAAGATGTCTATATGCGAGTTAAACCATCTAAATACTACATCAAAATTATAGCCAATATATTTTGTAATACTATTTTGATATTGCTCAGCTATAAGGTACGGATTAATCTCCACTACCTGGTCCTTATTTGATCTGGAAGCCCCAAAGATTTGAATACGGTTGACAAGCTCCTTATCAAAAAAGTTCCAATAATTATCTCTAGTTTTAATAATGCCGATCAATTTGTCACCATAATTAAAAATACCAGGCACAATTTCACGTTCAGATAATTGGGTAGATAATTGTTCTCGATCATTTACAAAATTCAAAAGTGTATTTAGTTGGTTGACAAGCTGTCCATTTTCATAATCACGATAAAAATTGATATTCAATTTATGACTAACTTCTTGAATGGCAGATAATTCATTTAACCATCCATCGATTTCCTTAATTTTATCGTTACCTAGTGGAATCATATTTTTACTAAGGTCAATTGTGTTACCGTTCAAATTTATTTTTCCATTAGTTACTAGGTATTTCATTATCTTAATATTGGTTAACTGGTCTGAAATATTATTTGCCTTATTTACCGTCATAGTAACCTTGTTCTTTTTCTGACTAGGATTGTGAACGGTTATTGTTAATTTATCGCTTACACCAGTGATGAAATGGATGAGAGGCTCTTTATCTTTTTTCCTTTGGCTACTATATCTTCTAACATTAAAAGGACCCATATCACCAAACTTCACTTTATTATCGTCAAGTTCTGTTTTTACAAGTTCAATCCCTTCATTATTAACTAATGCTAAAGGGTGAAGAGAACCATCTTTTTCAGCATATATAGTTAAATTTTGATTTTCTAAGTTATCCATCGAAGCCTTGAAATTCTTAGGATCTAACATATATGTTGGAAGAATCACTTTATCTGGTCTTTCAATCTCAACCAATTTATTCTCAACCGTAGCATTTAAATCGAAAGCTGCTTGTCTTAAAACATCTAATCTATTATTCGTATCAACAGGAAATCCAGTTAAAGGAATAGCCGGCCTCTGTGCACTGCTATTTTCCAATAATGTTGTTATATAAAGCCGAGTTAGTCTTTGATAGTAAATTTTGTAGTTATCAGGGTCTTTCACCCATACTACAAACAGTAATGCCCCTCCTAGTTTTTGAATTCCAGTTAAATAGTCTCTATTAAGCTGATAATATTTGCGGTTTTTCTTTACATTCTTTGCAGTCGTTGATTTGATTTGGCACCGAATTGAACCAATTAAATTTGCATTTGAATGTTTTTTACTACTATAAATTAATATATTGCCATCTAACAGCGGAGTCTTATCATTTTCACTAAAAAAGGAATCAGCCCAGTCTCTAACGTTCCAGAGTGCATCCTCTGCTTTATTAATTCCTAATTGTTCTATAGATTTCTGATCAAGCCGAGCCATATATTACAAATCCGTTCCTTTCCTTTGTTTGATTACTATACTAATTATACAAAATAATAGGAATTTAATAATACTATTGACATTGTTCATATCCTATAAACGTTAACTGCTCAATAAAAAAACACCCAGTTTTTACATTGAATGCTTTCACCGTGGCAAACAAACGTGTTACTTTTACTGAGTTGGCTTAGGCTTAAGATTGCCAAAATGCCATTATCTTATGCTTTCATTTTCGCATCTATTAGCGCAGCCCTTGTAATTCGCCTTGTCGTGCCCTAACAGGTCTTTTTTAATGGAGTAACAGATTTTATCGTTCAACCAATAAAGTAAGCTAAAACAAGGGTTATTTGATCCCTCATCGAATATTACAGATTGCCTTAGGATTTCAACCATAACTTTTAAACAAAAAGCTTCGATTCCTAGATAGAGAATCGAAGCTCTTCATTTTTTATGCTAGCTTTTTACCAACTTATTTTAGTTGAATTTGGTGTATTTTTGGTGTACACACACCAAGATTACTAACTTTTTACAAGCTAGCAACTAAATTTGTCTAAATTCACAGAGTCGTCGAAAAGCCGTCATATCAGGCTTTCAGACTACTTTTTCTTATTTTTCTTACTCTTCTTGCTACCCTTCTCTTCCTTTTCCGGACGCATAGTTGGGAAGAGGATAACGTCACGAATCGACTTAGCATTGGTCAACAGCATTACCAGTCGGTCAATCCCGATACCGAGACCACCCGTCGGCGGCATCCCGTATTCCAGAGCCTTGACGTAATCAAGATCCACTGGTTCGGCCTCATCATTACCGTTAGCCTTTTCCTCAGCCTGCATTTCAAACCGGTGCTTCTGGTCAATTGGATCGTTCAATTCACTGAAGGCATTCGCCAGTTCGCTCCCGTTTACGTAGAGCTCGAACCGGTCCGTCATCTCAGGGTTCTCCTTGTTTCGCTTAGCCAGTGGGGAAACCTCGACTGGGAATTCGTAAACAAAGGTTGGCTGAATTAGCGTATCCTCGACGTATTCGTCAAAGAAGGCACTCAAAATGTGGCCCTTCTTCCAGAATGGCTTGTATTCAATGTGGTGCTCGTCGGCCAGTTTCTTGGCATCATCATCGGTCATGTTCTCGTCACCGAAATCAATGCCAGTCTTTTCCTTGACGGCATCAACCATCGTTACCCGCTTAAAGTCGCTTGCCAGGTCAATATCGTTGCCTTGGTAGTTAACATGACCGTCATCGGAAACTACCTTGGCCGCTGCCTTAACGATTCCTTCCGTCTCGTCCATGACGTCATGGAAGTCCCAGTAGGCTGCGTAGGTTTCCATCGTGGTGAACTCTGGGTTGTGCTGTGGGTCCATCCCCTCGTTCCGGAAAATCCGGCCCAGTTCATAAACCCGCTCGAAGCCACCGACGATCAGCCGCTTCAGGTACAGTTCCGTGGCAATCCGCAGGTACATATCAATATCCAAGGCATTGTGGTGGGTAACGAACGGCCGCGCGTTGGCACCCCCAGCCTGGGTGTTCAGAATTGGTGTTTCAACTTCAGTAAAGCCATTTTCGTCCATGTACTTCCGAACGGCCTTAATGATTGCCGTCCGCTGGTGGAACCGCTTGAAGCTCTCTGGATTGGAAATCAGGTCCAGGTAGCGCTGACGGTAAATGGTCTCGGGATCCGTGACCCCTTCCCACTTGTTTGGCAGTGGCCGCAGAGCTTTGGCAAGGAAGGTAATCTTGTGGGCCCGCACCGTCAGTTCGCCGGAGTTGGTCTTGATGACGTCCCCTTCGATCCCCAGGAAGTCACCAATATCGGCCCGCTTGAAAATGTGGTATGGTTCGTCCCCGACCATATCCTTCCGGGCGTAAACCTGAATCTTGCCGCTCCGGTCAACGAAATCGGCAAAGCCGGCCTTCCCACTGCTCCGCTTCCGGGTCATCCGACCGGCGATGATTACTACTTCGTCCTTATCGTTTAACTCTTCCTTGTCGTACTTGTCAAATTCATCGTGTAACTGGGCAGCCAGGTGGTCCCGCTTAAAGCGGCGGCCAAATGGTTCAATCCCGGCCTGTTCCAGCTCTTCCATCTTTTCACGACGAACACGCATCTGATCTAGTTCTTGTGACACTAAATTTTCCTCCTCTTATTGAGCTTGCTTGTGCGCAGCCCGCTTCATCTCCCGCTCTGCCGTCTGCTCAGCAAAGCGATCAAAGATCTCATTCATCTGATCACGAGTCTCAGCCTCAACCAGCGCCGCCTTGGTCCGTGCCGAACGCGGAATGCCCTTCAGGTAATAGGTTGACAGCCCCCGGAACTCCCGCACGCCGACGTATTCGCCCTTCAGATCGATCAGCCGATTCAGGTGCTCCTTGGCCATCTTGATCTTCTCCTCGGCCGTCGCCTCGGGAAGCAGTTCCCCGGTCTCCAGGTAGTGCGCCGTCCGGGTCAGCATCCACGGGTTCCCCATGGCGGCCCGGCCGATCATTGCCGCGGTGGCTCCGGTCATGTCAAGGATTTTCTTGGCATCATCGGGCGTCCGGACGTCACCATTGGCCATAAATGGAATCGTCAGGTGATCAGCGACCTCTTTTAGTATATTCCAATCGGCGTGTCCCGTATACATCTGTTTTCTAGTTCGACCGTGCATCGCGATTGCGGCTGCACCGGCGCGCTCGGCTGCCAGGGCGTTTTCAACCGCGTAAATGTGCTTGTCATCCCAGCCGGTCCGCATCTTGACGGTCACCGGCTTTTTGACGGCATCCGTCACGTAGGAAACCATCTCATAAACCTTGTTCGGGTCCAGGAGCCAGCGGGCACCGGCATCGGTCTTGACCACTTTGTTGACGGGGCACCCCATGTTGATATCAATCACATCCGCCGCGGTGTGCTCGTCCACGTACTTGGCGGCCTGGACAAGGGTCTCCTTGGTCCCGCCAAAAATCTGAATACCCATTGGGTGCTCACTCGGGTCGACGTTCATCATATTGAGGGTCCGCTTGTTGTGGTACATGATCCCCCGGTCGGAGATCATTTCACACACCACGTAGCCCGCGCCAAACTCCTTGCAGATCACCCGAAAAGCTGAATTGGTGACCCCGGCCATGGGAGCAACCACGACCTGATTCGGAATTCCAACGTTTCCGATCTTCCACTTCATTCTTTCACCTCATTATTCTCGGGAGCTGAGTTGGCCTTCCAGTTCCCCAATCTTAATGTCCGATAACCCAACTATCATAGCACACGACCGGCACTCAAACCAAGCAGCTACTTCTGATCCGCCGACTTTTGGTCATCCTTACCCTGCTGATCGGCGATTTCCTTATCGGCTTCGGCATCGGCGACCTTTTTGTCGTAAAGCAGCTGCAGCTCTTCCTCGCTGAATTCGTACTTCTTCCCACAGAAGCGGCAGACCGTTTCGGCATGATGGTCCTCTTCAATCAGCTTCTTGAGGTCCTTAGTAGAGATGCTTTCCAGGGCGTGGGCAAACCGCTGCTTGGAACAATCACACTCATAGCGGACCGGCATCTGGTCGAGAATCTTCAGGTCGTCGCCAAAGATCTTCTTCAAAATGTCCTCCGGCGTGTCACCGTCACGAAGCATTTCCGAAACCAGCGGCAAATCTTTCAAGGTCTTTTCCAGCTTACTGATCGCCTCATCCGCTGCCCCGGGTAGGACCTGGATCATAAAGCCCCCGGCAACTTCAATGCTGTCATCGGTGTCAACAAAAACGGACAGGCCCACCGCAGACGGAATTTGCTCGGACTGGGCCAGGTAGTAGGTAAAGTCATCACCGAGTTCACCGGAAACCAGGTTGACCTCACCGGTGTAGGGCGTCTTGTCGCCTGGCGCCATCTTGGTTACGGACAGGGTCCCCTGCTTGCCGACCGCACCGGCTACGTCGAGCTTGCCCTTGGCATTGGCCGGCAGGTTGACGTGGGGATTGCCCATGTAGCCCTTTACCGTGCCGTGTGCGTTTCCGTCGACCACGATGTAGCCAACTGGACCGTTCCCCTGGATTTGCACCTTCATCACGCTGTCACCCTCGAGGCCCGCACTGGCTAACAATAAGGTCCCAATCAGTGACCGCCCGAGTGCGGCGGAGGCAGTGCTCCAGGTGTCATGAATCTCGTGAGCACGCTCAACCAGCTGGGTAGCATTGACCGCGTAGGCCCGGAACTTGCCATCCTTGGTGATGCTCTTTACCAAATAATCAGTTGTTTTCATAATTTTCCTCCTTCTTCCAAATAAAAAATAGGAGCGACGCTGATGGTCATGCTCCTATTTTAGCATTTTTGCTATTCATCGTGATCAGAATCGGTCGTGTCATCATGACTTTCCGGTTGATCCTGACCCTCATGGCTGCTTGCTTTGTCCGCTGCACTTGGCTGCGTGGATTGGGCAGGCGTTGGTGGTTGGGTCGGCTGTTCACTGGCGGCCAGCTGAGCAGTGGCAGAAGTGTCATCGGACTTATTCTCCCGTTTCTCATCTTCCTTGCGTTCCAGTGCCCGCTTGGACTCTTCAAAGGTCTTGGCGTATGCCGCCTCATTTGCCGTTGCCTGAGCCTTTTCAGGCATCTTCCCGGTCCGGTACAGACTGAGGATTTCCTTTTCATTCAGGGTCTCGTACTTCAGCAGGGCTTCGGCAATTGCCTTGTGCTGTTCACGGTGGGTCTCAATGATGTGGAGGGCTTCTTCATGTCCTTCACTCAGGATCCGCCGAATTTCTTCGTCCACCAGGGCCGCCGTCTTTTGTGAGTATGGTGACTGGTCATAGCCTTGGCCAGTGAAGACCTGACCGGAACTTTGCAGCTCGACCGGGCCAATCTTGTCACTCATCCCGTACTGGGTAACCATTGCCCGGGCAATCTGAGTTGCCTGTTCAAAGTCGTTGGAAGCACCAGAGGACTGGGACTTGAAGATTAACTCTTCGGCAGCCCGACCACCCATCAAACCGGCGATCTGTTCCTTGGCGTTCTTCTTCGACATCAGCATCTGGTCTTCCCGCGGCAGCATGATGGCATATCCACCAGCACGGCCACGCGGCACAATCGTTACCTTGTGGACGACCCGTGCATCGTTTAAGACCAATCCAACGATCGTATGACCGGCTTCGTGGTAAGCAACCGTCTTCCGTTCTTCAGCAGATTCAACCCGGTCGTGCTTAGCTGGACCAGCGATGACCCGATCCTCAGCTTCGTCCATGTCAGAAGCGTCAATCTCATTCTTGTTGCGCCGAGCGGCAAGCAGGGCCGCTTCGTTCAGGAGGTTTGCCAAGTCGGCACCCACGAATCCAGGGGTCTGCTTGGCAATTTCCTTGAGGTCAACATCTGGTGAAATCGGCTTGTTCTTGGCGTGAACTCGCAGAATGGCTTCACGGCCCTTAACATCTGGCCGACCAACCAGGATCTTCCGGTCAAAACGACCTGGCCGCAACAGGGCCGGGTCCAGAACGTCGGACCGGTTGGTAGCGGCCATCACGATGACCCCTTCGTCGCCCTGGAAACCGTCCATTTCAACCAGCAGCTGGTTCAACGTCTGTTCACGTTCGTCGTTGCCACCGCCCATGCCATTGCCACGGCGACGACCAATGGCATCAATTTCATCGATAAAGATGATCGATGGCGCCGCCTTCTTGGCCTGATCAAACAGGTCCCGAACACGGCTGGCACCAACCCCGACGAACATTTCAACGAAGTCAGAACCAGAAATAGAGAAGAATGGAACACCGGATTCACCGGCAACAGCCCGGGCAAGCAGGGTCTTACCGGTACCCGGAGGCCCCTCCAGGAGAACCCCAGATGGGATCTTGGCACCTAAACGGGTGAACTTCTTCGGATTCTTCAAAAATTCAACAACTTCAACCAATTCCTGCTTTTCTTCTTCTTCACCGGCAACGTCGGAGAAGCGAACCTTATTCTTCTTCGGGTCCGCAGGCTTAACCTTGGTCTTGCCAAAGCTCATGACTCCTCGGCCGCCGCCACCTTGGCCGGCTTGGCCCATCATCATGTAGAAGAAGAAAATCATGATGACCAATGGCAGGACCGTCAGCAGCAGGTTCATCCAAACACTGTTGGACTCTTCGGCATGAGTGCTGATCTTGACGTTGTGGCGGTCAGCATACTTTTGCAGCTGGTTGACCGTGACATCGCTCTCCAGCACGGAGCTTTCGAATTGTGAAACCTTGCTGTCGCGTTGCGTTGCAAGTGCAAAGCCACTCGTGGAGTTATTGTTGGTCTGCGGTTTCCGGTAAGTCCCCGTGACGTGGTAAACCCCACCGTTTGGTTGTAGCTGGACACTCTTAATCTTGTTGCTCTTCAGTTCGGAGATGAACTCGGTTTGAGAAACCGTCTTGGACTGCCCGTTGGATTGGTTACCACCGAGGAAGAAATAGGCAATTCCCATAATGCACAAGAACATCACGGCGTAGAAGAGAACGTTATGAGTGAAATTATTGTTCCTACGATTGTTGTTCATAACAACCTCCTAACTACCAGCAACAGTAAATAATTGTACACACTATAATAGCATACTTGACAATTATTGACTATTAAATTGAAAGGCGAGCTCCAATTTAATCTTCTTGATAAACAGAGGGCTTCAAAACGCCGATGTAAGGCAGGTTCCGGTAGTAGCCCTTGTAGTCAAGCCCGTAACCAACCAGGAATTCGTTTGGTACCCGGACACCATAGTAGTCGACACTAACGTCGTACTCCCGTCCTTCTGGCTTATCCATCATCGAGGCGGTCTTAATGCTCTTAGCTCCCCGTTCCTTTAACAGGTCAATCAAGAACTTCAGAGTGTGACCACTGTCGACGATGTCTTCCATGATCAGGACATTGCGGCCGCGAACGTCCTTATTCAAATCATGAATCAGCTTCAAATTGCCTGTCGATTCGGTGCCCCCAAAGTAGGTGGAAACGTCGATGAAGTCCAACTGGGCCATGATATCCATCTTCTCAATCATATCTACCGTAAACAGGACCGCCCCGGTCAGGACACAGACGATCAATGGATTTTTATCCCGGTAATCTTTCGTCAGTTGCTTGGCAAGTCGGTCGGTCGCCGCTTCGATATCTTCCTTTGTAAATAGAACCTTTTCAATGTCGTTATTCATGTTCTTCTCCTCTTCGCTTTACTATTCCAATCAGTCGTTTCTGCCAAGTTCGCTGATAATCCGTGGGCCGGGTAAACCAGCTCCACTTGCGACCCACCAGCCAGACAACGATTCCCCGGGCGTCGACAAGCACTAGTTGCCGATCCCGCTGAGCAAGCGGAATCTTTTGGTCAATTAAGACCCGCCGGACCGCCTGGTGACCGCCATTTTTCAACAAGAGTTGGTCGCTAGGTCGCCACGGACGCAGGCATAATGGAAGCTGCGTAGGGGCAAGCCACATTGGCAGCTGCTTGACGCCCCGCAATGGATTGGTTGTCACGACCAAGGCAGATTGGTCATCAATTGGGTATCGTTGGCCCAATTTTACCACATGCGCTGGTGCTTTTTGTGACTGGTCGCGCATTTTGTCCGCTTTTTCCAGCCAGCACCAATTGTAATTACAAATTAAAGCCCAATTTCCCGGTAGATCAAGGTGGCGTTGCGGCTGCTGCAAATTATTCAGAGCGCTCATCAATTGCTGGATTAGTTTACTTTTTAAGTTGTGGACTCCCGCCCGTTCGAGCCAGGTCCGCAGCAAAATTGCTTGTTGGGCCCGAGAAAATCCCCGTAGTGCCGACAGATTCAGCCGTCCCGCAGAACTAATTTCGACCAGTTGGTCATTGACTGCTTGGTTACGCCAAGCGAGCAGCTCCGCTAGCTGTTCCCGATACTCAAGCAGGTGTGCGATAAATTGTGGATTTTCTTTTTCAAGGGCGGGAATAATGCGATGGCGAAAACGGTTGCGGCTGACCGTTAACTCCCGATTGGTGGCATCCTCAAACCAGGTCAGCTGCCGATCAGTAGCATAGTCATAGAGTTCTTGTTTGCGAAACGGCAGCAGTAATCGCACCAGTTGCCCAGTCGCAAAAGAGCGCCGGTCGGCAATTCCCACCAACTGTTCCAGCTGGCCGCCCCGGGTCAGTTTCATCATGATCGTTTCCGCCAGATCGTCTGCATGATGGGCCGTTAGTAGAATCTTGCTTTTGCTTTCTTTCATTAAACGGGCAAAGAAAGCGTAACGAAACCGGCGTCCCGCCTCCTCAACACCCGTACTAGGATGTTGGCACCGGGGCCAGTGGGTAACTGCCAGTCGTAAGTGTTGCCTCTGACAGTATTCGCGAATGAATTGCTCCTCAATTGTGCTCTGATCTCGCAGTTCATGATTGACGTGGGCCACTAGGAGCTGTGGGCGTTGTTCTTTCGGCAGGCGTTGCAATAGATCCAGCAGAGTCATCGAGTCGACCCCCGTGGAAACAGCCACCACGACTAGATCACGGCTAGTAAAAAAGCGGCCCTCTCGTAAGTGCCGCTCAAATTCTGTTTGGATTGTCATTTTAGCTGCGCCGGCCGCCACGACCACCGCGCTTACCATCAGTCTGCCGCTTCAGTGTCGACAGGCGAGACTCACTTTCCTTCATGTAGCCCGCCAGCATTTCATTGAAGTCCTCGTGCTGGTGACTGCTGTGGTGGCGGGCACCACCGCCGAAGCCACCCCGGTAGCCATTATCACGATGACCGTGGTAGTCATTATTGCGTTCGTGGTGGTAGTGACGTTCCTCACCCCGCTGATGATCAAAATGACCATGACCGTGACTGTGCTCATGCTCTTCCTTGTGCTCGTGAGGAGCCGCTGCCTTCATTGAAAGGGCGATCTTACCATCATCGCCAATCCGCGTCACCTTAACCGTGACCGTATCGCCAATCGCCAGCACGTCATGAATGTCTTTAATGTACTTGTCAGAAATCTGACTAATGTGGACCAGCCCCGTTTGGTTATCGTCAAGGTCGACAAACGCACCAAAGTTGGTGATCCCTGAAACTTTTCCTGAAACCTTTGCTCCCACTTCAATTGCCATGAAACTAATGGATCCTCCTCGAATCATAGATACTTTATAATCAGTTAATTGTAATTGAGTATAACATACTTATTATCTCAAACAAGCCTGGTTTTTGCTACTATTTTCAAGACGCCACGAAATAAAAACAAAATGGCGAAGGTGTCGCAAACTAAATGCATGACGCCTTCACCATCATTACTAATTTAATTATCGAGATTATAAACCGTTTCACCCTTCTTCGAATAGTTATACTTTGAACGGATGACCTGTTGAACATATTCGGGGTCGTGAAGCTGTTTAATCTGCTGGTTGAGCTGTTTGCTCGTCTTCTTCTGCTTCTTGAGCTCGGTTTGGGTTTGCTGAATATTGGTATTTACCTTTGCCAGGGTATGCCGACTGCTTAGGATCTGCCAACCCAAAAAGATAAAGAGCACTAAAAAGCAGGCCACAATCCGTTCATAACGACGAACGTGCACCCGGTGGCGAGCTGCTCGATCCAGTCCAGCCTGCTGAACATGAGGGGTTTCAAGCTGAACAACTTTTCGATTTTTCATTTGATCCCCTCACTTTCAACATAAATTCATTACTGTTTAAGTATAGCAATGAAGCACGTGAATTGTCCACCACCGCGCCATAAATCATCAACTTATTTATAATTAGTCAAAGTTTTCCGCGTACTTTTCGTCAAGAATTTCGTACATGTCCTCAGCTTCGCTCTTCTTGGTGGTTTCAACAATCCGGTTGATCTTGACAATCTCAGTCTTGTTGCCAAACTTAATCGTCAGCGTGTCACCCACTGCCACCTTAGATGACGACTTGGCTGGGTGATCATTGACCAAGATCCGGCCTTGATCGGCAATCTCTTTAGCAACGGAACGGCGCTTAATAATTCGTGAAACTTTTAAAAACTTATCTAATCTCATTTTCTCTCCTCCATTTTTCTATGCGGCTTGGTGAGTACCCTGGACGACCTCGCCCAGCCCTACTACAAACTTAGTCAGCTGGTTGAGCCAGTCAGCCGTTGTCATCTGGGGTTGGATTACCAGCCGCACGGTCAGCAATTGATCACTCTCACCAAGGGTTGCTTTAAACTTGGTCTTCGCCAGTTGCTTGATAATTTCCGGGGCCTTCACCAGGTGGCTGCCCTTCAAGCTAAAGGTTACTGTAATATTATCCTGACGACGCTTGATCTGCTTGATCAGTGCCAGATCCGCGTGGTGCTTGAGCTTGCTGATCAGCAAAAGATTGCCAACCGCGGCTGGATAATCACCAAAGCGGTCGATCAAATCGCCCTGCAGATCCAAGAGCTCATTATCGTCTTGGGCCTGGCGAATTGATTTGTAGAGTTCAATCTTTTGTTGCTGGTCATCAATGTAATCATCCGGCAGGTAGGCTTCGACGCCCAGCTCAACCTCGGCATCTGACGTCTCCTGTGGTTTTTTGCCCTGCTTTTTGGCTACGGCATCCGAAAGCATGGCCGAGTAGAGGTCATACCCCACCGAATCAATAAAGCCGTGCTGCTGTTTTCCCAAGAGGTTTCCCGCACCACGGATTGCGAGGTCCCGCATGGCAATCTTAAAGCCGGATCCCAGCTCGGTAAAGTCCCGGATGGCGGCTAATCGCTTCTCACCGAGTTCGGTCAGCACCTTATTGGGCTGGTACATGAAGTAGGCGTAGGCCACCCGGTTGGAACGACCAATCCGGCCTCGAATCTGGTAGAGCTGAGCTAATCCCATTCGGTCCGCATTCTCCACGAAGAGGGTGTTGACGTTGGGGATATCGACCCCGGTTTCGATGATCGACGTTGTCACTAGGACGTCGTAGTTGCCCTGGATAAATTCGTAGAGCACCGTCTCCAGTTCGTTTTCGCTCATTTGACCATTGATGTAGCCAATCGCGGCCTCGGGAACCAGCTCCTTGAGCTTGGCAACCGTCTCTTCGATGTCACTAACCCGGTTGTGCAGGTAGTAGACCTGGCCGCCCCGCTGCATTTCACGCATGATGCCGTCGCGGATGGCACCATCATTTTGTTCCATCACATAGGTTTGAATCGGGAACCGTCCGGCCGGTGGGGTCTCCAGAACGGAAAGGTCCCGCACGCCGAGCATTGACATGTGCAGGGTCCGCGGAATCGGCGTGGCGGTCAGTGTCAGAACGTCGACGTTGTTCTTTAACTCCTTGAGCCGTTCCTTATGTTTAACCCCAAAGCGCTGCTCCTCATCGACAATCACCAGTCCCAGGTCTTTAAAGTGAACATCCTTGGACAGGATCCGGTGGGTGCCGACCACGATATCGATCGTTCCGTCAGCCAGGCCAGCATCGGTTTCCTTGAGCTGCTTATTCGTCCGAAATCGGGACATCAAGGCGATTTCAACCGGGAAGCCTGCGAAGCGTTTAGTCAGGGTGTCATAGTGCTGCTGGGCCAAAACCGTCGTCGGCACCAGGAAGGCCACTTGTTTGCCGCCCGCGACCGCCTTAAAGATCGCCCGCATGGCTACTTCGGTCTTCCCGTAACCAACATCCCCGACCAAGAGCCGGTCCATTGGCTTGGGCTTTTCCATGTCTGCCTTGATTTCCTTGATGCTGCGCAGTTGGTCCCGGGTTTCGTTGTAAGGGAAGTTGGCATCAAACTGTTTTTGCAGGTAGTCGTCATGCGGGAAGGCATAGCCCGTAGCTGTTTCACGCTTAGAGTAAAGGTCAACCAGTTCGTCGGCGATGTCCTCTACCTTGGAAGCCACCCGGCGCTTCGTCTTCGCCCACTCGTTGCCGCCGAGCCGGTTTAAGCGCGGCGTCTTGGATTCCGACGAGACGTATTTTTGCACCAGGTTGAGTTGAGTAACCGGGACGAAAATCTGAGCGTTGTTGCGGTAGTTGATCACCATATAATCCTGGTGAACCCCATCGACCTCCATGGTCCGGATCCCACTAAAGATCCCGATCCCGTGGTTGACGTGCACCACGTAATCACCCGGCTTCAGATCAGTATAGCTCTTGAGCCGTTCGGCATTTGCCAATTTTTGGGGACGATGGCGCTTCTTGGTGACATGCTTAAACATTTCACCTTCCGTGACCACAACCAATCCCCCGGCCGGCAATTCAAAGCCGTTATTAAGGTTAGCGGCCACCAGTTGGACTACATTTTGCTTCAGATCGTCCGGTTGGGTTTCAATGGCGGAAACGTCAAATTCCCGCAAGGTCCGGGCAATTTGGTCGCGGCGGGTCTTGGAATTAGCCATCAAGATCACCGACTGCCCCTGGTCAACCCAACGCTGCAGTTCAGACTTCAACAGTGGCATCTGACCAAAGAAACGCTGCATCGGTCGGGCCGTCAATTCAGTCAGCAAATTAAAGCGCTGGTTGCCCATCCCTTTTTTAAAAAGGGCGCTGAACAACTGAGCGTGGCTGTCCATATGCACCAATTGCTCCAAATCGTTGCTTAATTCCGGCACCATCGTCAGCTGGTGGTATTTTACCTTGTCCGCTAACCAACCATGATCCTCGGCTTGCATCTGCAGGGCCGCTTGTTTGATCCGGCCAAAATCATCCAGGTAGACAATCCCCTGGTCCGTCAAGTAGTCGAGCAACGAATGGTTAGTCGGGTAGACGACGTTGCTAAACTCCAACAGCTCGTTCGGCAGGTGGTGGGCCTTCAGCGCCGTAATCAGCGGAACGAAGCGGTTATTGACCTGTTCCTTGATGTCCTGATCACCGTCTGCTAGCTGTTTTTGCAGGTCGTGGTATTGACCTTCAACCGCCTGCTCGACCCGGGCAAACTCCGTTGGTGGCAGGATAAAATCAGTCGCCGGCAAGATCTCGACTTGCTTGACGTTATCAATGCTCTTCTGGGTGCTGGCGTCAAAGTAACGCAGCGAATCGACCTCGGTGTCGAAGAGGTCGACCCGGACCGGATCCGTCGTGTTAAGGGCGTAGATGTCGATGATCGAGCCCCGGATGGCAAAGTCGCCCGGGCGCAGCACCATTTTTTGCAGCTGGTAACCCATCGCGCTGAGCTGATTGCGAGCGGTCTCGGGATCCAGTTCGCCACCGACTTCGATTTTTAAGGTCGCTTCCCGGAAAAACTGCGGGGAAACGATATTCCTGCGCAGTCCCGCTGCTGAGGTGACCACGATGGCGTTAGCCTTCTGTTCCAAGGCGTTGAGTGCCTGGACCCGTTGAAGGCGATAATTAGGCGAACTTGTCGCTACTTCGGCCGCCAGGACCTCTTCGACCGGAAACTGAT
Organism: Limosilactobacillus kribbianus; assembly: GCF_026413145.1. Lineage (GTDB taxonomy): Bacteria > Bacillota > Bacilli > Lactobacillales > Lactobacillaceae > Limosilactobacillus > Limosilactobacillus kribbianus. The sequence goes on from NZ_JAOVYZ010000028.1 coordinate 15,855, forward strand.
AGACCTGCTCATCGGCCAGGAGGTTGCCAAGGTCGTCGGCCAGCTCCTGCATGTGGGTAAGGCTATCGGTCACCGCCAGGATCGGGCGCTGCGTTTTTTTCAGCAGTGCCGCCAACAGCAATGTCCGAGCCGAACCGGCAATCCCGGTCACCAGTTGATGTTTCTTTGGCGTCAGCGTCTTCGTAATTATGGAAAAGGCCGGAACCTTTTCCATAAAGTCAGTTAATTGCACTTTAAATCGTTCACCCCTTTCCGTTATTTTGAAAATCGTTAATTGTAGTTATTCATCAGTTGGGCAAAATTCTCGCCATTAATCCAATCCTCGAGAGCATGCTCGGCCTGCTCAACGGCCGCGTCAAACTCTGGTCGTTCTTCGGCACTAAACTTGCCGAGAACATGACTGACCACCGTGCCGTGTTTGGGGTGATCGATGCCGAGCTTGACTCGGTTAAACTGCTTAGTCCCGAGGGCGTTGATGATGCTCTTTAGGCCATTGTGGCCACCTGAGGCCCCGTGAGTCTTGAGACGGATCTGGCCAACCGGCATGTCAAGATCATCGTTGACGATTACCAGGTCATCTAAATCGAGATCGTAATAGTCAACCAACGGCCCCACTGCACGCCCGGAATCGTTCATAAAGGTCGTCGGCTTGACCAGCATGACCTTGGTCCCGTTGATCACACCGGAAACGGCCACCGCCTCCTGTTTGAGGTGGGTAAAGGCCCCCAAGTGATAGTCCCGGGCCAGCTGATCAACCACCATAAAGCCCGTGTTGTGTCGCGTCTCATCGTAACGCGTCCCGATATTTCCCAGACCAACAATCATCTTCATCGTTATCAATTCCTCCACATTCTTAAATGCAAAAAGGCCGCACGGGAAACTTACCCCGTCCAGCACAATATTCTGCCTTTCATTATACCCTAGCCGGATTTGAAACGAAGACGATCGCTACCGAGGTCGGCCAATTCTTAATTTGTTCTCATCTTTTTTTAATAACAAATCAAAATTTGTGTTATGATGATTAGTGCACTTAGATTCGATACAAAGGAAGTTCACCATGATTTTTAGTTCACTCATTAAGAAAAAGGATAGTCTGACCACCCTCCCAGAGACGGCCACTCTCGAAGAAGCGCTGACGGTGCTGGAAAATACCGGTTATCGCTGTGTCCCAGTCCTGGACCAGTCCGGAAAGATTTTCCGGGGCAACATCTACAAGATGCACCTTTATCGCCATAAGTCCCGCAACGGTGACATGAACCTTCCCGTCACCGCCCTGTTGAAAAACGCCACTAAATTCGTCTCCATCAATTCGGCCTTTTTCTCCGTTTTCTTTGCCATCCGCGATCTTCCTTATATCGCGGTTCTCGACGAAAATAATCAATTTTACGGAATTCTAACCCACAACAGTCTGTTGCGGGTCCTTGCTGAAGGATGGAACGTTAACAATGGTAGCTACGTTTTGACCGTCGTGGCTCCTGACGAGCGGGGGGCATTGATGAACGCCACCAAGGAGATCACCCGCTACTGCCAGATCGTCAACGTGCTTTCATTTGATCCCCAGCATTCGTCCGTCAAGCAGATATTGTTCACTCTCCCGGCAGACGTCACTCGGGAAAAGATGGAAAAAGTCGTCCGCCGACTTACCAAAAAGGGTTTTGAAGTCCCCGAAATCGAAGACCTGCATCAACGCTATTAAACAATTAAAAGCCGGTTAATCCGTTCAGCTCTCACCGCTGCGGATTAACCGGCTTTTTAACTATTCTTCATTGTATTTCTTCCAGGACAGGGCACCGAGGGCCAATAATTGGGCGGTAATTGCTAGAATAATTCCGGCTAAAACTGCCTGTTCGTGGCTGGCACCTGTTTGTGGAAGGGTCTGATTCTTGCTGGCGTTAGTTGGCGTTGCCGTTTGCTCAGCGGTATGAGCCGGGCTCGCTGTCAGCTGATTACTCGTGTAGGAAACAGTAGTCGTTCCCAAATTCATCGTGTTTGAATGAGTTGGTTGCTCAGTAGCATTTTCCTGTGATCCCGTCGGTTCTGCTCCCGCGTCTTCCATTTCTCCCGTCGGCGGCAGAATTGGATCCGTTGGTTGCGGGTCTGTTGGCTGTGGATCTGTCGGTTGTGGATCCGTCGGTTGCGGGTCTGTTGGCTGTGGATCTGTCGGTTGTGGATCCGTCGGTTGTGGGTCTGTTGGCTGTGGATCCGTCGGCTGCGGGTCCGTTGGCTGTGGATCTGTCGGTTGCGGATCTGTTGGTTGTGGATCCGTTGGTTGTGGGTCCGTCGGTTGCGGGTCTGTTGGTTGCGGATCTGTTGGCTGTGGATCCGTCGGCTGCGGGTCTGTTGGCTGTGGATCTGTCGGTTGTGGATCCGTTGGTTGTGGATCCGTTGGCTGCACCGGGTGGATGTCCCACTTGTGACTCTCCCCACCCTTGATGTTCACAACGTTGGCAACAATATTGCCGTCAACGTTCACGTTCGCTGTTACCGTCGCATTTGGAGCAAGAATGCTACCCATAAAGTGGCCGCTGCCAATGGTGATATCGGCTGCCGCCGTACCAAAGTTCCACAGTACGTGGTTCGGGTGAGCGTGGCTCTCACCGGGACTAACGTGATTATCGCGGTCATCATCGTAGTACAATTTGATCTGGGTATTAATATCCAGCTGACCGTCAGCAGGCATCCCAATTACATTGATTACTACCGTCGGCCCATTCACCCGGCTCGAAAGGCCATAAATCTTGATTGGCTGCGGACCGTTCAGATATTCATAAGGAATGTTAACATAGATGACGTTATCTTTCGCTACGGCATTGGACACGTCGACATAACGATTATTCATGTCGTTGAAATCCTTAATGACGCCGGCAGACTCCGCTTGCTCCGCATAAAAATTTGAAGCGGCAATCAGGCGTTGGAAGACCGCCGGAAAGTCAATGTAACTCGTCCCTGCGCCATCCTTGAAAACCTCCTCTGGTTTCAGGTTTGGCATGTGCTCTCCGTTCACGTACACCTGACCATCCCTGATCCCCACGTTCACGTCCTCCCCGAAGATCACGTGGTTAAATTCTTGATTGCGGAACGAACCATTTTGCAGAGCCGCATTCAAGTTTTGAATGTAGTAGATGTCCCCGTTCGTCAAGTGGATAGACTCGCCACGAGTCCCGAAGTCAACGTTGCTGTTTAGGTTGCCCACCGCGATGTTGCCGTTCACGTCGGCTCCAAGATTCGCTTCGTTAGCAAAAATGTGGAAAAGGGATGCCAATAACAGCACGCTCTTGGCGTCCAAGTGATTCACATCGATCCCATACTTATCCTTTAAAATCTGGTCCGTGCGAATCGTGTCCACCGTGCCAACCGTCGTGTCTTGCCTCGCACCTTCACTCGCTGGTTGTTCCGAATCGTTTACCGTATTATCGATCGCAGACGAAACGGGTTGTACCGTTCCTGAAGTCGCCGCAGCAATCGAATTAGTATTCGCGCTCGAGGCATTTTCTTCACTGATTACGGAACTGCTACTCGCCGTTAATGCTGGTGCTAGCAAGGCACTTTCGGGAGCATTTGCAGTGCTTGAAGTGGTGTTCACACTTTCAGCGGGAACACTACTCACTGGAGAACTGCTCACTGCAGTGCTACTCGCTGCTGATGATGTCTCTGCAACGGTTGCCGAACTCAGCGTTGCAGTATCTGGACTCGCCTGAGCAGTGGTAGCCGGTTCGCTGGTCGCCACTTCATCTGCCGAGGCCGAATTGCCGTTCGTGATGAACAAGAGACCGAGCAGAACCGAAACCAGGCCAATGCTCATTTTACGCAAACCAAAACGTTGCTTGCGTGACTGTTGCTTTCTTTCTAACAGCTGCAGGTTGTTCTTTGATACCATATTTACCTCCTGTGGTCAAAATAAACGAGAAAAGTAGCAATTGTTACTTTTATTTATCAGCCAGTCATCAGGGGTCCCCTTGCTTTTAAATAAAACTCTTTTTGCTGATTCCTATAATATCAAAGAATCGTCTTATTTTGATGCAAATTGTGTTTTCTATATCATTCTTTAAGCACTCCTAAAGATTCTTTACCATTGCTAATTTTTCTTTAGAATTAGACTAAAAAAGCCCGCTAGTCTTGGCCACAAAGGCCTTACTAGCGGGCTGACTTGCTTATTTCAGGTTAATTTTGGTTTCTGCGGGCTTGGTTTCGGCCAGGATCTTCCCGTGGCGAATGTTATAGAGAACTTCGACGTGTTTATTGAGGGCATTGTAGAAGTCGTGGGCGTTTAAGATAATGCAGTTGGCCGGCTTGCCAGCTTCAATTCCGTACTGGTCGCTGATGTGCATTGTCTTGGCCCCGTTGTAGGTGACGTACTTAAAGGCGTCCTGCAACTGATGGTAACCCATCTGGTGGGCAATGTAGACGCCCATCGTGACGGCGTCGAGCATGTTGCCGTCGCCCAGTGGATTCCACGGATCCTGGATGTCGTCCTCACCGAAGGACACGTTGATCCCGGCGGCAGTCAGCTCCTTGATTCGGGTAACCCCACGCCGCTTCGGGTAGGTGTCAAAGCGGCCGCCCAGGTGAACATTTACCAGTGGGTTGGAGACGAAGTTGATGTTGCTCATCTTCAGCAGACGGAAAAGCTTGTAGGTGTAAGCGTTGTTGTAGGAGCCCATCGCCGTAGTGTGGCTGGCGGTTACGCGGTCCTTCATCCCCCGCTCCAGAGCCTCAGTGGTCAGAACTTCCAGGTTGCGGGAGGCCGGGTCGTCGATCTCATCACAGTGGACGTCAACCAGGCGGTCATACTTGTCCGCCAGGGCCATCAGGAAGTGAACGGATTGCCAGCCATATTCGGTTGTGAATTCAAAGTGCGGAATCCCACCGACCACGTCGAGGCCTTCCTTTACGGCCTGCTCCATCAGTTCCCGACCGTGCGGGTAGGAAAGGATCCCCTCTTGTGGAAAGGCCACCAGTTGCAGGTCAACCTGATCCTTCAGTTCCTCCCGCAATTCCAGGAGAGCCTGGGCGGCGATCAGCTGCGGATCGGTAACGTCGACGTGGCTCCGGATGTGCTGGAGTCCGTGGCCAACCATGTTTTCAATCGTCTTGCGGGCCCGCTTCTTGACGTCTTCCTTGGTCAGGTCCTGCTTGCGCTCGCTCCAGATCCGGATCCCGTCAAAGAGGGTCCCGCTCTCGTTCCATTCCGGCTGGCCAGCCGTCAGGGTAGCGTCGAGGTGGACGTGGGAGTCAACGAATGGTGGCAGCAGCAGGTTGCCGCCCCCGTCGATCACCTGCTCGTTGGCAACCGGCTTCAGGCTCTTGGCAATCTCCTTAAACTTGCCGTTGACGATTCGTACGTCGGACGTTTCCTTTTGATTATCAATATGGACATTTTGAATTAACATAACTTAGGCTTCCTTTCGATCCACAAGCTTCATCATTCCGTAGTACAGCAGGCCACTCAATACCATGTCGATAAAGGTTGCCCCGACCGTATTAGCAAACAGTGGTAATTGGTGGACGCCGACAAAGAAGGCAACCCCTATGACAAATGTTATCATTGCTACCCAATTAATACCACCATGGTACCAGTATTTGCCGTTGATCTTCCCCAGTTCACTAACATCGTAATCCTGGTGGGCCCGGAAGTAAAAGTCCGTGCAGATGATGGCAATCGTCGGGCCGAGAACCATGCCAACGTAGTCAAGGAAGGATTCAAAGGTCGTCAGGAAGCTGCCGACAAACATCGGGATAAAGGTCACGATTGTTGCCAAAACAACCACGATCCAGAGCGAGTACTTGAGGCGCAGCCGGGTGAAGATGTTGGAAAGGGCCGAACCAGCAGCCAAGAGGTTAACCGCGTTGGCCGTCATCGAGGTCAGGATGATCACCAAAAGGGCGACAACCCCGAGGCCCAGCTTGCTGGCAATCGTCGACGGATCGGAATTATTGGCGTCGTATACGCCGGATGAAATGGCAATACTGATGGTAGAGATCAGACCGATAAAGGCAAACCAAACCACCCCCATCAACGCACCAAAGAATGGCGTGTAGATGGCGTTATCGCGCTTGGAAGTGAAGCGAGTAAAGTCGGCCCCGGCAGTGACCCAGGCCAGGTTGAAGGCCGCCACGTAGTCAATGGCCGCACCGGTTGCCATCTTGGCGTGGGCCGGGACCTGCCAGTGAACGATCTGGCTAAAGGAGACCGTCCGAAAGACTGCAATTGATTCCCAGATGACGAAGATGAAGACCAAGATGATGCCGACCCGCTCGATCATCTGAACCGACCGGGAACCGCTGGACACGCTGATGATGTGGAGAATACTCATGATTAAGATCCCGACAATCAATCCCAGGTAGCCACCGTGATGGCCCCAGACCGGCCAGCCCAGGAGGTCATGAAAGAGAATGCTGACGGACTGGGCGGCAATAAAGGTGTTGGCAGCCGTCCAGCCGATGAATTGGGTAATGTTGACCAGCGATGGCAGGTAGCTCCCCCGCTCCCCAAAGGACGCCCGGCTGATGCTCATCGTCGATACCCCGGTCTTGTAGCCGATGTAACCGATCAAGCTCAGGAAAACATAGGACAGGGCCGACGAAAGCACCAAGACCTTCATCGCCAGGGCAAAGCCACAGGCGGCCAGGACTCCACCGACAAACCAGGTCCCGTTGTTGGCGTTGGCACCAACCCAGGTTGCAAACATGTCCCAACGGGTCGTCTTCCGACTCTTCATCGGAATGCTAAAGATGCGCGCGTGCTGTTGGTCTTTCAAATCTATTTCCTCCTTATTTGAAAGCAAAAAAGCCTTTGGGTCCAATTCGTCCCCTCAGGCTTTTCAAAAGTACACGCAATGCGCGCGGTTCTTAATTTTATTCGAACGTCTTTTGCAGTCTCACGGGGCTACATTAAAGGACTCATTTTTCAATTGTTTCAATCTTACAGTTTTTGCGCTTTCTTGTCAATTGATCCTATTGGCGCCAAACCGACGCTAACGGCCAGGGCGCGGTCAACTGCTTGCATTCGTTTCGTCCCCAGTGTTGTCAGTTTGTTCTGGAGACGTTGCTTGTCGAGCGTGCGTAACTGTTCAACGAGCACAACCGAATCGTGAGCCAACCCGGTCTCCTCTTTGGGCAGACGCACGTGGGTCGGCAGCGCATGCTTTTGTCCCTGGGTAGTAATGGCCGCCACAATGACGGTCGGGCTATAGCGATTGCCACGGTCGTTTTGCAGGATTACCACCGGTCGGACGCCGCCCTGTTCGGAACCGACCACCGGCGATAAGTCGGCATAGTAGACGTCCCCACGTTGAATTTGCTTTTTCATGGCTCCTAATTTTTGTAGACCCGGTGGACTCGCTCATTAATTCCGGTCAGGATTTCGTAGTTGATCGTCCCCACTTGCTTGGCCAGGTCGGTTGGCGTCAGTTCTACCTGATCGGACTTCCCCATCAAAATCACTGGCGTGTCTACCGGGTAGTACTTGGGCAGGCAAACCATCATTTGATCCATGCAGACCCGACCGGCAATCGGACAAAACTGACCATCAATCATGACCTTGAAGCCGCTCAGAGCACGTGGGTAGCCGTCCGCATAGCCGACCGGCAGAGTTGCCAGCCACTCGTCCTCTTTGGCCGTGTAAGTGGCCCCATAGCTGACCGATTCCCCGGCCTTGAGTTTCTTGACAAAGCCAATGGCGGTCTTAAAGGTGCCCACCGGCTGCAGGCCCAAGTTTTCCTTGATCTCGCAGCCAGAAGGATTGTGGCCGTACATCGAGATCCCCATCCGAACCGTGTTGGCCGTAATGTGTTTCTGGTGCCACATTCCCGTTGCGGAGTTCGCCATGTGCACGTAAGGCGGCAGAGTTTCAAGGCTGTCGACGAACTTCTGCCAGCGCCCAACCTGCTTTTCAAAGTAAGTCGAATCAGTGCTATCGGCAGTCGCAAAGTGGGTGAACATTCCCTCGAATTCAAATTCCGGCGCCTTTAGCATCTCCACCGCCTGCTTGAACTGATCAACGGTAGTAAAGCCGATCCGGCCCATTCCGCTGTCAACGCCGAGGTGCACCTTGAGCGGCGTCGTCCAATGGTTCAGCTGGGCCAGTTGATGGTATTCCTGCAACCAGTCCAGGGAGCCAACCGTTAGGGAAACACCGGCTGTGGCCGCAATGTGGGCAAATTCCACCGGCGTAATTCCCATCACCAGGGTCAGGGCATCAATGCCGTTATCCCGCAACTCCAAAGCTTCGTCGAGAATGGCCACGCAGGCACCGGTCGCGCCGGCTGCCAATGCCGCCTGCGCCACTGGCACCAGACCGTGTCCATAGGCATTGGCCTTAACAACCGCCAGGATCCGACTGTTGTCAGGCAAGGCTGCGCGCTGGGCCTGAATATTGTGTTTCAACGCGCCCAAATCAACGACGTATTCCGTCTTTCGTAAACGACCACTAATCATCTTTATCCACACTTTCTAAAATTATTTCCGTCATCACAAGGGTTGCGGTGTGACTCACCGAGGCGTGCACGATACCGTTAAAGGGCGACTTGGTAACCGTGGGCGCCCCTAATTGGTTGTCGACGATCTCAATGTCTTGGAAGCCGACCTGGGCACCGATGCCGGTCCCCCAGGCCTTGCTGAAGGATTCCTTGAGCGACCACCGCCCGGCAACGTACTCCGCCGCCCGCTGCCCGCTGAACTGGCGATATTGCTTGAGTTCCGCCGGGGTCAGCAGACGCTGAACAAATTGGGGATGCTCGCTGACCATTGCCTGAACCCGGTCAATTTCCGTCAGGTCGATGCCGATTCCTTTAATCATCCGCAATTCCTCCTCGTCTTTTTTCAGAACCTTAAGCATAGCTCAAAGCAACGCGGTGCGCAATCACTTCATCCAAAGCTTAAGATTTTTTTGACCGCTAATCGCCCCACCAATGCTCCGCCGACCCAATGAGAGCGCTATTACACCACACATTTTTTTGAAATTCAATTCTGCAAATTAAAAATTTTCGCCGACCTAAATTTCAAGAATAAGTTAGCCACTGGACTCAAATAAATAATACTGACCAATTGATTATTGGTTGATGGAGCTGTGATATCTCTTGGTAGAAGGCCTTACGATAGATATCCATTGACGA